>JAIMZO010000068.1 GCA_020054965.1 Spirochaeta sp.
ACCGGCTTTCTCTTTGTCAGCTTGATACTGCTTCCGATAGGCTGGAAGGATCTGGTTTGAAACATCCTTCTCATCCACATGTGCAAATGTAATCTCGGAGATACCTGTAGAAAAATGGGCAATGGCATTGCTAACACTGACCCAATCCTCAATGGGAAAGGCACTATAACCAGTGAGAGAACTGGAAGGATTAGCCAATGTGAGATGATCGAACCAGTTCTGTACTTCACCGAGCAGATCAGGAAAGGGAGTAGTTTGAAGAAGAAGTGTGTGCTCCATTTCCTTGATTGCTTCCAATCGGGAGCCAATGTGCTCATCAAACAGCGAGGTGTCATACGCGAATGTTTTCTCTTGGGTATTTCGGGCAAAGAGTGTTTGCTCTTCTTTCTTGCTAAGTCTCACCAACCACTCTTCCGTGATTACACCTCCTGCAATGATGACTTCAAACCCATAGGCATAGAGGCAATCACCCAAGGCAATCTCAAACTCAAAATAGGATGGTTTGTACTTGTTTTCTGCCTTAAGCCTGCAATAGACCTCTGGGTTCCTGATTGCTTCTGTTCCTTGCTTGACAAGGGAGTGGGCAAAGGCCATTGCCTTGATCAGATTGCTTTTCCCTGCTGCATTGGCCCCAAAGATGGCCCCAAATTTCAGGAGATGTACTGAGTCCACCGGGAATATACGCTCCCCGACCCCAAGATGAGCGTCAGCGAGCAGGGAGAGGCTTTGATTTGTGTCGAAGGAGAGGAAATTCCCTACCGTGAACCGTACCAGCATGTATGCCTCCAAGAAAACTCTACCAGCTCTGGAGAGGACACACAACCTTTTTACTTCTTCTGATACAACACCGTCTTCTGGTAGTCCGAGGGAAGCATGCCATAGCGTTTCTGGAAGGCTCTCCTGAATGTCTGGGGATTGGAATATCCGCAGAGGGTGGCAATCTCCCCGATGGTCATCTGTTTCTCACTGAAGAGCACCAAGGAACGTTCCAGCCGATAGGTCTCCACATATTGTGCAAAGGAGGTCTCCATCCTGGTCTGCATGAAGTGGTAGAGGAAGCTCTCCTTCATTCCAAAGTGCTCTGCCATATTGGAGAGATTGAGGGAAGGATCTGCATAGTAGTCCTGGATATAGGAAACAATCCTCCGGACCAAGATCTCATCCTTGTCATTATTCGTCCTGTTGATCGCCAGAGCCTGGGAGAGGAAGAACTGCTTGGCCTCTTCAAAGGTGGTGAAGACTGATTGATTCAAGGGCATCCTCATCCCTTGGCTGAGCTTGATCGCAGTAGCATAGAGCACCTTGAGCAGGTTCCCGTGCTCCTCCGGTCCCAGACTTCGTGCCACAAAGTTATCCTGCTCGATGGTCTGGAGAATCTCCTCAAGCGCCTCACGCTCACCACGCAAGACCGCACCACTGAGCTTACGCTCCATATCTGCAGTATAGTGGTAGGGTTCCCTTTTCAAGGAAAGGTCACGATAGCGGCGCATCACCTCAACTTGTTTCTCACTGACCAAGCTCTGTTGGACCTCGCTACACTCGTTTGTAGCACTAAACACATCATCCAAGCTACGTTTCGGGCTACTGACCGCCATACTGGTAGTACTGGGAGCAACATTGACAAACTCCCTCCAGAACAGGTCTATCTGGGTCTCCAGGAACCTGGAATCTACATGCCAGAGCATGATTCAGATGGAGAATGCATAGTCCATATAAAGATAATATTGCTTCCCAAAAGCACGCTGGGCCTGTTTCTGTGCTGCAATACGGGTAAAATCGATATCCTCCAACCGTTCACTGGAGAGAAAGTCATGCACATCATGGATGGCAATATGCACCATCTGGTAGGTGAAAGACCGAGTCAGATCGATATCCGTCTGTACCTGCTTGAGCATTGCCTGGATCTCTGCGGTTCCAAGCATCTTTCCGTGGATCAATCGTCGGAAGAAGGTATCGGTAATAAAGGGTGTACCACCAGCCTGACGGACCAGGGAGCGATCCTGTTCTACAATGGACTTGATGTATCCCACAGCTTGCTCGTAGGGAAGCGGCTTCTGCCCCTCCCCGGCAAGCCCAAGTAGCTCATTCCAGTGCCGGTTACTGCGTGCAAGGATATACACAGAGAACAGCCCCAAGAGGAGGAACATGACAATGACCACCCCGGTAAGCAATACCCACAGTGGGCTGAGCATCGCCCTGACCTCCTTGAGAGAAAGGAGAGAATAGAATTTAAGCCCACTCTGATCGGAGCTGGTGACAGAGAGTACATACTCCTGCCCATCAATGAAGATACGATGCTGCCCATCCTCGTAGGATTCTCCCACAATCAGGGAGAGGTCTCCGGATGAGGTAATTACCGTACCCTCACTATCGGTTATATAGACCGTTGGATTCATCCCCTCTACCTGCTCTTGCAGGAGGCCGGCAATATAGCTGCTGTCCAGCAACAACATGATTTTTCCAGCATTGGACCCGGGAATATTCAAGGGGAAGGTCTGCACCAAGGGAATGACTGATTGCTGGCGTCCATGAACCAGAGCTGTGGTCTCAGGGAAAAATTTGCGGGTAAATGGTGCACTCAGATATTTGCTCTTGAACTGTCGGTAATTCAGATTCTCAAAGGCAAACAAGGTAGGATACATCTTCTCAGGGTCGAGAAACGCATTGCGCGAAGAGAGAATATAGCCGCTCTTGTCAGAGTACACATATATCTCACTCAGCATGGCATTGATGTTGGTGGATGTAGGCAACAATGCCTTGGCGTCGATAAGGGCCTGGATATCCTCAGAGCCTACAGGCACTTGGCCCTGGTAGATGAATGTGGCAATATCATTATTGAGCAGCAAGGTCTGGCTGAGTTTGAACATCTGGTCCAGTGAAAGATCGGTGGTGGAACGTATCAGCTGCAACATGGAGTAAGTCTGTTCCTGCTTGTCCCTTCGTACCGTACTCAGCATCCAGGACTGACTCATGACCAGGATGATAAAGCACAAAACCAAGGTAGTGAGGAAGAGAACAACGGTTCTTGCATCAGGAATCTTGCGCTCTATCTTTCTCATAAGTGGAAGCAGTATAGCATACATAAAAGAGCCATGGTTAGCCTTGCAACCAGGAAACGGTCTCCCAGATTGCCACCCCATCGTTGGTCTGTCTCGGCCCAGCGGTACTCCGACCTTGCTCAACGATCGCACGTAACTCTCCCTTCATTTCTTGGACAATCCCTGGATATGCTGAAGCAACATTCACTTGTTCCCTGATATCCTCTTCCAGGTTGTACAGCTGCAGGGAAGGAAGCTGTATTTCATCCTTGCTTCCCGGGACAGGGAAGGACCATCCACCACTGCCCTTGCACATCTCAAGCTTCCAAGGCCCCCTGCGCAAGGAAAGTGATCCATCGATGCTTTGATGCACGAGGGATGGACGAGTCGGGAGTGAGGGAGATTTGAGCGTTGCAAGCATGCTGTAACTGTCCACAGCCTCATCTGCTGCCAGGTCCACTCCCAGATATTCAGCCAAGGTGGCATAAAAGTCACAGAGCGAGACAAGCTGGTCACACGTGGAGCCCGGTTCAATCACTTTCGGCCATCGAATAAGCAGGGGAACCCGATGGCCCCCTTCATAGATGTCAGCCTTCATCCCCCTGAAATGGTAACTCGGGTGATGCCCTGCCCTTTCCAAGGCAGGGAAGTCAGCCGAAGGAGAACAGCCGTTGTCACTGGTGAATACCACCAAGGTATCTTCCCTCAATCCTACCTCATCCAACGCGGAGAGGATTCGCCCAACAACACTGTCACAGTGGAGGACAAAATCCCCGTAGTCATTGGTTTTGGATCTTCCCTGAAACTCCTTGGCAGGAAGGATTGGGGTATGAGGAGCTGGAAGTGAGAAATACAGAAAAAAGGGATGGTCACTCTCTTTTTCGATCACCTCCACTGCCTTGTCTGTGAGATGGTCCAGCACCTCTTCATGGATAAAATCGTCGGCGGTAAGGCCTTCTCTCCAGTACCCCATCCCTTCCCCCTTGGTAACCTTGGTAGGGATGGAAGTGAAGCGGTCATCCTTGATGTAGACATAGGGAGGCATGTCCAGCGATCCGCTGATGCCATAAAATGTGTCAAACCCTACAGAAACAGGACCTTTTTTGATCGGCTTGCTGTAGTCTATGGTATGACTGTCTGCAAAACCAGGTTGTTCTATGAAATCATCTTGCTTGGGAAGTTCCATTCCCAAGTGCCACTTGCCTACTGCGTGGGTGGAATATCCCCTCTCCTTGAGCATTTGGGCAATGGTCTTTCTTTGTGCATCAATAAGAGGTGGAGAGAACCCCCCAAGCACTGAGCTCTTGAGTTCACTCCTCCAGTTGTACCTACCGGTGATGATGCTGTAGCGACTTGGAGTACACACTGCACTGGTAGCATGGGCGTCGGTGCATTGCATCCCTTCACGGGAGAGACGGCCGAAATGGGTGGTAGCAAAGGGACAACCAGGATTAAGGGATGAGACATCCCCGTAGCCGAGGTCATCAGCAAGTATGTACACGATGTTTGGCTTCCTCTGCTCCATTTTCCTCTTCTCCCAATGCAAAGCACAAGGCCTTTGACAGCCTTGTGCGCTGATTCCATCCTCGGCTAGTACTTTACTTGTACTGGCGGTCGTAGGCAGTCTGCATCAGGTCCAGAACCTTGGACAACTGTAACTTCTCGAGGTTGGCAAGGTAGTCATTCCAGACCTTGTCATCGTTCACATCAAGGGAACCGACCATGAACTTAACCGCACTCTGACGGATGTAGTTGGCAAGCTCGCGCTTGACGGTGGAGAACTCCTCGTTTTCGTCAGCAGTGAACTTGAGCTTGGGGACCTCAACGGAGGTGTCCTCATATGGCTTGTACAGTTCACGGGTCTCATCGAAGAGTACCTTCTCGTTGTTTTCCGGCTTGTAGTAGTCAGGGTTATCCTTGCTCATTGGAACAGAGGCAAGGCCATTCTTCAAGGAAGGAGTCATCGCTGCTGCATAGGTCTGGATCCAGGTATCATTCTGGGGATCCTTGTCGTTCCACTGAACCAACTCCTGCCAGATTGCCGGCTTGCCATCAAGACCAACCTGTCCTTCCTCTGCCCAGTCCCAAGCTTCGCCCTGGAATCCATTGCGCTGCTGCAGGGTGCCTTCGAGGCTGTACATATAGTCGAAGTAACGGACAATTGCCTCGGCATACTTGGTCTCACTGCTGAGTACCAGTTGGCCTACTTCAGGGTTCTGGAGGAATGCAACTGCATACTGCACGCCATCAGGACCTTCAAGTGGAGCGATTGCGCGGAAGTTATTGAAGCGGTCTCCCCCAATGGTTGAGAACTGACCTCTCCATCCACCGGTTGCAAAGCCAACTACAGGCTCAGAGGAACTCTCCACCAACTGGGTCAGCTGGCTGGAATCCTGGGTGAATGAACCATTGTAGATCAAGCCTTCCTTGTAGAGCTTGTTGATGTATGCAAGACCATCACGGTAAGCGTCCTTGTTCACTGCGGTATCGACCTTCTTTCCATCCATCAGGTAGCCGACGTTGTCATCAGCATTACTGTTGATGTTGGTGTCAAGGTCACAGTAGATGAAGCTGTTGAGCAGGAAGCGCTCAACCTGGTCGGACCAACCAATGATTGAACCTGCAAGGGGAATCTCATCAGCCTTGCCGTTTCCATTGGGATCCTGTGTCTTGATAGCCTTCAATACCTGATAGAACTCTTCAGTGGTGGTTGGGGTCTCAAGACCCAGGGCATCGAGGAATGGCTGGTAGACAAACATCTTTGCCTGGTTTGAACAGTGGTAACAACCTTCCAACCGTGGGAAGGAGTAGATGTTTCCATCGATGTTGGTCATGAATCCAACAGCCCCCGGGAACTCCTCGAATGCCTTCATCATGTTGGGCATCCAATCCTTGCTGTAGTACTCATTGAGTGGCAGGAACAACCCTTCCATGGCACCATAGTTGGTTTCAAGCTCATTGCTTACTGCAAAGCCCAGGAATGCATCCGGATAGTCGCCACTGGCCAGGACCAGGGCAAGTTTCTCGGTGGCAGCCTGCTCGGGGATCATGATGTAGTTCACCTTCACACCGGTCAGCTCTTCCATGTACTTGGTGAAGCGGTTGGTATTGTAATCCTCGACACAAGGTGGCTGTGCGACCATGATATCCACGGTTACCGGGCTTTCCACGATGGGGAAGGTCCCTACCGGGGTATACTGAACTGCGTCCTCAGCTGCGGTAGCCTTGGAACCTTGGGCAAACAGAGTTGCGGGCAACAACAGCGCAACCAACAACACAATCAAGAAATGCTTTTTCATATGTCCTCCTTGGTATCGGATGTCATTGTATGCATCCGGTACGATCAACCTTTGACGGAGCCGATCATGACTCCCTTGACGAAGAACTTCTGGACAAACGGATAGATGACCAGAAGGGGCAAGCTCGCCACAACAATTACCGCATAGCGAATCGTCTCACTCAGACCCTGGGACCGTATCGCTGCCTCCACATCCGTCGTCATGGACGGGGTGTTTCGGTTAATGATAAGGATGTTACGAAGCACAATCTGCAGAGGATACAGGGCCTGGTCCTGAAGGTACAAGAGTGCATCGAAGTACTTGTTCCACTGCCCTACTGCATAAAAGAGAGCGAGGACCGCTACAATTGCCCCACTGAGAGGGAATACAAAGGTGAAGAGGAAGCGGATATCGGAGCATCCGTCTATCTCAGCGGCCTCATACAGTTCATCAGAGATATTCTCCTGCAGGAATGTACGGGCAATGATGACATTCCATACGGTTATCGCATTGGGGAGGATGATCGAGAGTCGGGTATCATAGATACCGAGCTGACGAACCACCAAATAAAGGGGAATGATTCCACCGGTGAAGAGCATCGTGAACAGGATGAACTTGGTTACAAACTTCCGTCCATAGAACTCTTTCCTGGAGAGCGGATAGGCGATCAGCATGGTGAGCATCACGCTGATGACCGTTCCTGTAACCATATAGTAGAGGCTGTTCATGTACCCGGTTCCAATCTGCTTGTTGGTAAAGACCGCCTTGTAACTTACCAGGTCGAAGTTAACCGGGAAGAGCCAGACCTTATGTGCCATCACCGCCTGAGGCTCGCTCAGTGAGCAGGAGATGATGTAGAGCAATGGGTACAACACAACAGCCAAGCTGATGAACAGGAAGGTGTTGACCACGATGGAGAAGATTCTGTCTGTGAGCATCTCTTTTTGTTTGTAATGCATTACCAGAGCCCCCCTTCCTTGTTGTTCATTTTTGCAAGACGGTTGAATGTGAGAATCAGGATGACGTTGATCACTGAGTTGATCAGGTCAATGGCTGTGGAGTAGGAGAAGTCACTGTTGATCAAGCCCATCTTATATACGTAGGTGGACATGATCTCAGCCGTTTCAATATTCAGTGGGTTCTGCATGAGAAAGGCCTTTTCAAATCCCAGGCTCATGACAAAGCCCATGTTCATGATGAACATGATGACAATGGTACTCTTGATGGAGGGAAGATCGACATACCAGACTTTCTGGAACTTGTTCACGCCATCGACCTTGGCAGATCGGAAGAGCA
>JAIMZO010000069.1 GCA_020054965.1 Spirochaeta sp.
CTGCAGGGAGTTGTTCAGGGCATGGCCCATATGCAGTATTCCTGTAACATTGGGAGGAGGCATGACGATGGTAAATGGAGGTTCCTTGCCCTCAGCTGGTTTGAACTTTCCTTCTTCCAGCCATTGCTGGTAAATTCGAGCCTCGAATTGTTTCGGATCATAGGCCTTCGGTAACTCAACAGCCTTCACATTATGCCTCCTGCAGGGAAAAAGAGTCTCCCCATAGTACCAAAATAGGGAAGGCTCTACAAGTGAATGCAGAGCCTTCGGCATGAGAAGATAAACGGAATGCTATTCGAGAGGGGTGACCGCCTTCACTTCCAGCTTCACTGCATACCCCATTGCATCCAGATGCTGGACAATCTGTTCCAAACTGAACATATCAAGGGAAGGTTGCTGGACTTCAGTCACTTGCTGTATATGGGCACTGTCAATTGGGGGGGCAACCCCAGGAAGGATTTCCTGTCCTTGCTGGGCGCTGTTCCCAAAGAGCACGAATGCCCCGATAAATACCACTACAAATGCTGCCGCAGAGGTAATCAATGCAGGTACAAGCCTGACCTGGATTTTCTTTCGAAAAATATGCATTTTCTTGCTTGAAGAGGAAAAACGTGTTTTCTCAAAGTATTGGAGTACACGATCCTGCCGGGCAGAGATCTCTGAATCAGGCAGAACAGCATCAGCAACTTTCTGGTGAAGGGCTCGAAGCTGTTCAAGTCTCTGGCGACATGCGTTACAATAGCCTAGGTGTTCCTGGACCTGGGTCCTCCAAGGCTCCTGTAATTCACCATCCAAATAGGTATTCAACAATTCGTCATCGACACACATTCACATCACTCCTGGCTGAGAATCGACTCGAGCATCTTCCTTGCCCGATAGACTCGTACCTTCACGTTACTTTCGGAAATATGCAACACCTGTGCGATCTGCTTGTAGTCCATATCGGTGTACTCTTTCATCACTATGACGAGGCGGAACTTTTCAGGTAGCTGGTCAATTGCTTCCTGTACGAGTTTCCTGGTCTCCTTCTCCATCAATACCTGGGATCCATCGGAATGATTCGCCCCCGTGGCTGGATACTTTTTCAATTTATCCACCATGTTCATCTCGCGGGCTTTCCGCTTCACTTGGTTGATGGCAAGATTCTTCGAAACCCTGATAAGCCAATACTTGGCATCATCGATGGTAGCGAACTCCATGCCTTTGTCAAAGAACCGGATGAAAGCTTCCTGACAAATCTCCTCTGCAAGGTCCTGGTTATTGGTTACGTGATAAACCACACGCATCAATATCGGGAATACCTGCTCATACACTTGCCGAAAGGCTCGCTCATCGTTGCTTTGTATTTCCATAACGTTAACAACTCACCAGTAACCAAGTTACATCTTTTTTTCCAAAGAACTTCCCGTTGGGGTGTCTTTGACAAGGTAGCCCATTGCATCCAGCTCAGAACGCAAAGCATCAGCAAGCGGCCAGTTCTTTTCCTTCTTCGCCTGCACTCTCTTCTCGAGCAGTGCGATTGCCTCAGGAGGAAACGATTCTTCTTTCGGCAACTCAACAGATGCAAGATCAAGACCGAACACTTGATCAAAGAACATGATGAGGGAGTACTTCTCATCTCCGTCCAGTTCCTCATCCTTCAGCACCCCCCAAAGGTCAGCAAGCCCTTTGGGACTTCCCAGATCATGCTGCAAATGCTCAAGGAAGGTCTCTTTGTAGTGCAGAGCCTTCTCACTCTTCAGGGAAACTACCTTGGCACCGTCCTTCAGCAGACCCTGGATACGTTCCACTACATTCCTACGAGCCTTACGGGCAGTATCGAGCGCTTTAAAGCTGAACTTCAGCTGACTGCGGTAATGGCCGCCCAAACAGTAATAACGGTAATCCATTGCATCGTAGCCCTTGCGCTTCAGCAAATCAAGAGTAAGGAATTCTCCCTTGCTCTTGCTCATCTTCCCGGTCTCATCCAAGAGGAATTCACCATGCATCCAGTACTTTACCCACTGCTTACCGGTTGCAGCCTCACTCTGCGCAATTTCATTGGTGTGATGCACAGGAATTGCATCAATCCCGCCGCAGTGGATGTCAAACGACTCCCCCAGGTAGTGCATGCTCATCGCGGAGCACTCAATATGCCAACCAGGAAAGCCCTTTCCCCATGGGGAATCCCACATCATCGCCTGCTCCCCATGTTTGCTCTTGGTGAACCAGAGAACGAAATCCTTGGGATTTCTCTTGTTGGCATCACTGCTTACATCATCACGAACAGCGGTCTTGAGGGAATCGAGATCAAGGCGAGCCAGCTTGCCGTAGTCGGGAATTGAATCGATGCTGAAATAGACATTGCCTCCACTGACATAGGTATGACCGCTCTCCTCCAGCCTCTTGATCAGATCAATCATCTGCTGGATATGGTCGGTTGCCTTGCATACTATACTGGGCCGGATCATATTCAATGCATCATAATCCTTGAAGAATGCATCGGTATAGAACTGGGCAATCTCCCAGACACTCCTATGGGTCTGGCTTGCCATCTTTTCAATCTTGTCCTCACCTTCGTCCCCATCTCCGGTCAAGTGTCCGACATCAGTGATATTCATGACATGGTTTACCTTGAAACCGGAGACAAGCAGTGTGCGCTTAAGGAGATCCTCAAACAGGAAGGTCCTCAGATTTCCGATATGTGCATAGTTGTATACAGTAGGTCCGCATGTGTAGAGACCTACCTCCTTATCGTGTAATGGTTCAAATGCTTCCAAACTACGACTCATGGTATTATAGAGAAAGACAGGCATTGAGAGCTCCTTTAGGTTGCCCACCCCCAAAAAAGGGGGTAAGATGTCTCCATGCCTACCAATGTACGCAATCGTATTGAAAAAATCAACCTTGACCATCTGCTCATGGAGAATCTGGAACTCGCTTCACACAGTAGTATTCAGTGTGGTGGGAATGCCCAATGGGCTGCCTATCCCAATAATTTCGAGGAACTGAGAATCCTGATAAACCATGCAAAGGACAATAACCTTCCCCTCTCAATTCTTGGGGGAGCAACCAATACCTTGATCAGTGACAAGGGTGTCGATGGACTCGTCATTCTCACCGGCCACCTTGCCCGAAGACATGTACAAGGGGAGATGTTTTGTGTCCTCTCAGGTTGTCCTCTGGATAAGGCCATCTCACAGGCAATTGAGGACGGACTGGAAGGGCTGGAAATGCTCGGCGGCATCCCCGGCACAGTGGGTGGCGCCATCCATGGGAACAGCGGGGCAAACGGTGTACAGATTGGGGACCTGCTCTACTATGTCGACTATATGACCTTGGATGGGAAACTTCATAGGATGCAAATACATCAGGATGAGTTCTCGTATCGCCACTCACCTTTTACCGGCAGGGATGATTTGATCATCTATGAAGCAGGGTTCCGGTTAAAGCCGACCACACAAACCAGTGAGGTAAGGAACCGAAAGGACACGGTTAAAAAACATCGTAAGTATGAAGGCCTGTATGACTATCCAAGCCTTGGTTCAATTTTCAAGAACCCTGATGGCAAGAAGGCAGCTGCCCTCATTGATGCCTGCAATCTCAAGGGGTATACGATCGGGGGAGCCAGCATCTCACCAACCCATGCCAACATCATCATCAATAAGGAAGGGAAAGCCACCAGTGAAGATGTACGAGCCCTGATCGAGTACATCAGAACTACGGTGCAGAGAGAGTTCCACATCACCTTGCAAGAAGAGATCCACTATCTGGGCCGGTGGTAAAGTGAAATGAGTAGGTAAGCGACAACTGCTCCTTGACATCTTTTTCGATGGTGAGAGACAGGGGGCCCTTCTCAAGAAGCAGGGAGAAGGCAATGCCATCGCTGCCAAGGCTGATTGTTCCCTGTTCTGCCTTCATCCCCAATGACATTCCATCAGTACTGTCCCAAGTGACATCTACTGTGTAGCCCAGCCACTGTCCTGATACTTGGTAGCTGGTCTTCCTGCTCTGCTCTCCAGATGTTCTGGTTTTCACCCACCTATCAAAACTGCTCTCCAAGGTAACCGTCTTCCATGTATAGCTGATTCTGGAGTGTACAGATTGTTCCATCTCTTGCCTCTGCCCACCAAATATTGGGGAGGCCCCTGTTTGCACCTCCCCGCTCCATACTGCCTGAATACCATGACTATTCATCTGCAGGGAGACCGATTGCGATTGCCTCTCACGGGTCCCCCCGAACTCCCAATCGAATGTGAGGGCTCCCTGTGAGATTGTGATATCGTGGGAGAGAGAAAAGTGCTCTCCCTCAGCCCAGGATGCGACAAGGGCAAGATCCACATGAGGGCTCTCTTGATCCCAGAAGAGATACACCTTTCCTGGTTGTTCATTCCACGAATATACCGATGGGCCGGAAGTGTGTCCTTTTGCAAGCTGGTATGCCAATCCTCCTAGCCTTCCCTGTAGGTGAAAGGCCCTGTTATTCTCTTTCCTATACAGGTAGGAAAGACGTAGGTCTTGCTTTTCCAATGAACTGCTGAACCATACCCTTCCCAGGAAATTCCTGGGTTCATAACTGAAACTCCAGACTTTTCCCTCATAGGAAACATATGGCTCAAACTGCACCCCAGAGGAAGAGAGGGAGAACCTAAAGCGGGAATCTTTTCTCTCTTCCTCACTATGGTACTCAATGTTCAGGGCTTTCTGCAGAGGAATAAACGAACCTTGTACTGTTGTTTGCGCGTACAGGCAGAGAGGAAGTGCCCAAAACCACAGGCAAAGAAATACCTTCATAAAGGGAAAAGAACTAAAGGTTCTTTTTTCACTTCATGTTGATTATTCTGCCCATTAATGTTTTAATGGATAGGTATCTTTTGCAATCAATTAACAAAGTGTTATAGAGAGACAATAGGAGTCATTCATGGTAATTTTAACCTTGAACTGTGGTAGTTCATCTGCCAAGTACCAGGTGTACGACTGGATCAACAAAGATATTCTTGCTGTTGGTGTCGTAGAACGCATCGGACTGGAATATTCCACCATTGAGCACAAGGCAAATGGCAAAGAGGAATATCATGCGGAGTTTTCCTCCCCTACTCACAAAGAAGCAATTGAGTTGATCATCAGGATGCTTCTTGATGATGAGTATGGGGTCATCAGTGACTTGACTGATATCGGGGCTGTTGGGCACCGTGTCCTGCATGGTGGAGAGGTATTCAAGCAGTCTGCATTGGTAACCGATGAAGTCATCGAACAACTGAAGAAGGTAACCCACCTTGGCCCATTGCACATGCCTGCCAATATCATGGGCATCGAAGCAGCGAGGAAGGCAATGCCTTCTGTTCCCCAAGCCATCATCCTTGACACTGCATGGCATCAGACCATGCCTGAGGAAGCATTCATGTATGCCGTTCCCTATGAGTGGTACACTGATTACAATGTACGACGCTACGGCTTCCATGGAACCAGCCATCTCTACTGTGCAAAGCGTGCAGCAGTCCTGTTGGGCAAGAAGAATGAAGATACGAATGTCATCATCTGCCATATCGGAAACGGTGCATCCATCAGTGCAGTGAAGAATGGTGTTTGTATTGATACCTCCATGGGTCTTACCCCTCTTGAGGGGTTGATCATGGGCTCCAGAAGTGGAGATATCGACCCCGCCATCATTCCCTACATGATGGACAAAACCGGCATGAGTGCAAAAGAAATGGACACGGTTCTCAACAAGAAGAGTGGCCTGATCGGTTTGTGTGGAAAGAGCGACCGGAGGGACGTACTCAAGGCAAGCCTGGAAGGGGACAAGAAAGCAGCACTGGCCATCAAGATGGAAACCCGCAGGATTGCAAAGTACATCGGTGGTTATGCCACCCTCTTCGGTGACAAATTGGATGCAATTGTATTCACCGCCGGTGTCGGGGAGATGGCTCGCCATATCCGCCTCGGGGCCTGTCAGGGATTGGAAGCCATTGGTGCAATCATTGATGAACACAAGAATGAGGTCTGTTTCAGCAGGAACGGCGAGTTCGAGATCAATACCGATGATTCGAAAATAAAGATCCTGGTGATTCCGACCGATGAGGAATTGGTCATGACTGAGGATGCTTATGCACTCATGAACGGCACCTATGACGTACATACCAATTTCCACTACACCTTCGAGGACAAGGACTATGTGAACAAGAGCCGTGAGAAGGATCTCCAGAAGAACATCGAGAAGAATCCAGAGCTTGCGACTATTTTGGCAATGCCACGCTGAAAAGCAATAACATTTTTTCTTGTGAACCACGCTTGGGATAAGCCCTGCGTGGTTTTTTGTCCTGGAAATCTATGAGAAATCTATGAAAACACCGGGATAATCTTGCTTTCACGATGCAATGCAAGTAGTGTATGGTCATGGAAACTATCTTGGTTGTTGAAGATGATGGTGATATCCGGGAATTGGAGAGATACACACTCTCATCACTCGGATATACAGTCCTGGAAGCTGAACATGGCGCACAGGCCTTGGATTTACTCAAGAGTCATCACATTGATCTTATGGTGCTCGATATCATGATGCCGGTCCTCGATGGCCTCTCCACCATCAAGTCTGTTCGCTATCAGCTGAACAACCCTGTACCCATCATCGTGGTCTCAGCGAGAGGGGAAGAGAGTGACATCATCACAGCCCTGGAGCTTGGAGCTGATGACTACCTGAGCAAGCCATTCAGTGCAAAAGTCCTTGCAAGCAAGATCAGGGCAGTACTGAGAAGAACACAGGAAATGGAACAGCAACACCTCATGGTACAAGCTGACGGCCTTGTCATGGACCAGCAAAAACATCAGTGCATGCTTGATGGGGAAGAGATTGAACTCACTGCAACAGAGTTTGCCTTGCTCTATCTTTTGGCATCGAACCCTGAGCAAGTCTTCACGAGGAACCAGATCATCACCAAGGTCAAGGGAGATGATTACCCGGTAACCGACCGATCAATCGATGTCCAGATTGCTACGCTCAGAAAGAAACTGGGATCGTATGGAACCAGGATCAAAACCATCTGGGGAATCGGCTACACCTACAAGAACTGACAATCTCACTGTATCTTTTCCAGTAACCGGTAGAGGTCTGCCAGAAAGCTATCGTCCTCTTCTGCAAATGGCGAGCAATTTTCCTCCGTCTCATCATCCGGCAGTAATGGTCCGACCCTGCTCTCATACTCATTCTCAAAGGCCTGGGAAACATCCTCTTCGGTTGCACTCCCGTCTTGGATCTTCTCGATAATGGAGAGACTTTCATCGGTTATCCGCTGAATCCTTTCCAGCTCCCTTCCTTGTATCTCCAGCAGTTTCAATTGCTCCCTCTTCGAAAGAGGGACCTGCTGTAAATGTGATTGAAGGAGGTTAGCAGCAAAATTTGCCATACGCTCCCCCCTCTTGATTCCTGCCTTCTCCCAAACTGCATAGGTTTCTTTCTCTTTCTGGATAAACACGGATGATTCACCAAGGAGATGCAGAGAAAGCACTGCCAGCTCTGATTCCACAATCATAAGCGGGGTGTCTGGGGGAATGGTGGCAAAGAACTTCTCCCTACCCTTCAATGTGTCAGCACGTCCTCTTGCATAGTGAG
>JAIMZO010000070.1 GCA_020054965.1 Spirochaeta sp.
TTCGAAGGCTTTTCGTATAACCTTGTTGACTTCACTGGTCTTGGCTTGTTCCAGTTCTTCAGCAGTGAAAAGCAGTGAAAGATCGGCTTCAATTCGGTTTCCTCGGCTTTTCAGGTTCCAAAGAGGGCTATTCAGGTAGTGCCCATGCATATTCAGCATCACCACAGGAACCCCCAACAGCTTGGCCATCTTACCGAGGGAGTCAGGAAGTATGGCAGTCGTACCCACCAGTGAATATCGAGCTTCCGGGTAGAGAGCCAGGATATCCTTGTTGACGGTCAAAACCTCCCTGATATGTCTGACCAGCTGAAGGTCATTGGTAAACTTGCGTTTGCAAATTCCCCCAGCGTTTCGCAGCAGCCACTCCCGTTTGAGAAACCCATCGATTGCCACGACATAGTTTGCTCTATGGGGGAAAAGGGCAGCGGTGGTCACCTTGAAATCAATGAATGCCATATGTGTACAGAGTAAGAGAAAGGGAGGTTTGACCCCTTCCATTCTGGTACGATTGATTTTCAGCTTATGTTTCCACACGGCAGGGTAGCTGAGTAGCCATGTTACAGGTCTTAGATAGTGGCGTTGTCTGATGGGCTTTTTCTGCATATCAAAACGCTTTGCTTGTTGTAGTTCCTCAAATCCCGTCATTACCGTCTTCCTTTGTCACAATGTAGCGTGTAGGAATCAAGAGAACAAGTACGGCGCTGTAGTCATTGGATAAGTACCATGAATCTTGTATAGTGGAACCATGAAACACACAACCCTGTATGAACTGGCCAAGGCTTATCAAGATGCTTCCATAGATTCAGTTTTTTCGGAAAACGACCTGATCTGCATACTTTCTGAAGAACAGGTACCATATTATGTATCGGTTGTGGATTCAGCGTTTGCTGCTTATCGGGGGGAAAAGGGTCTCACTGGCTACCTTGCTCTCTCGCTGCAGGATGAGGGTATCTCAGAGATGGAAAACCTGGATCTCCAAGAGGCTCAGGAGTGTTTGCTTGGCATTATGCGAACAGCGAAAGAGAATCTGGAAGAGAGTGACCTCAAGGCAGCTGAAGAGAGTGGGGTACCTTTCAGCGAAGATGCCTACCCCCAGTTCAGGAGCAAGGAACAGTACAAGGTCCCCTGGTACATCAGTGATAAAGAAGAAGCGGATTTAATCCTCATCCTTCGTGGCTTGCTGTTTGCCAAGGAGTATTTCGCATCCTATAAGAAAACCAAGAAGACCAACACGTTTTCTTTCTGGATTGATTCTCTTCAGTTGGAAGAGACAGACAAGAAGGAGTACATCCCCACACTGGAGAAGAAAGGTGATAGCTTTTCAGTCAGTGCCCGGGTATTGCAGGATGAAGCTTATGGATTCTACTATCCGCAAGCATTTTTTACCAATGAAGATCGTCAATTGCAATACAAGAGGATGAAGGCAAGACCAGGAAAGATCATGGCACTGGCAATCGGTATGATGATTGAGCCGATACTCCCCAAAGAAGGTGAGAGACCTGTGTATCCCTTCTATAGCCTTGCCTATGACCCGCAATCTCATCAAGTGCTTGATGTCTTCCTGGTTGAGGATTATGAACAGGAACATGGGAAGATCATCAGCCGCTTGCTCGAGCTGTTTGAGAAGGAAGGAAAGCCACAGGCAATCCACTGCTATGGCAAGAGAACCCTTCCACTGCTTTCCGAATTAGGCAAGCAGATCGGTATCATGGTGGTCAGTGGGAATCAGGAGGAAGAGATGGATAGCCTGATCCAGGATATGTTCAAGGAACTCTATGAGATTCCTCATGACCATGATCATCATACCTGCAATCATGAACATCACCATCATCATGAAGAGTAGGTAATCAGGCATCTCCTCGCTTGGGGACGATGCAGATGAACACGAATTGCCCCTCTCCTGCGTTGGAAATCTGATGGTCAATTCCATCCGGCACATAGGCAACCGATCCACTTTTCAGTGGATAGTCCTTACCGTCCATGAAGAGATTCCCTTTCCCTTCCACTGCAAAAATGACATGTTGCCATGGATGGGAGTGGTGAGGAGCCTTTCCTTCCTTCTCCAAGGTGAACATGCGCATTACATAGTCTTCCCACCCTTGCTCAGGGCCAATGAGGACCTGCTTGATGACTTTATCTGCTATATTCTTTTTTTCAATCTCATCGCGATGTGATACAAACATATGCTCTCCTATTTTCCTTGCAATCGTTCCATTACCCAGTCAGTACGCATGCCACTCTCTCCTGTACTGGGGCAGTGACCTTTGCCCAACAATTCATCGGTAACCGTTTGGATGAGGGGTTGTGCTACATGTTCTGGAGGTTCAGGAACGGCAATAACCTCCCTCCCATTCCCTGTCTCAAGGATTATCGGTTTCCCGATATCCAGTACAGAGTAGGAGAGGATGCCCTTGCTCCCGAAGATGGTGGTGGTATCCTCGTCCTTGCAGGTGTTGAAACACCAAAGTCCCGTACCACAGACACCACTCCCTGTCCTGAAACTGCCATGGACAATATCATCAGCTCCATACATTTGGCTTTGGTTTCGGCCTTCTCCTGTTGCCTCGACAATGGGACCAAAATAGAAGTCGATCAGATCAAGGGAGTGTGAGCCAACATCGAGCAACAAACCGCCCCCGCTTTTCTCTGGTTGTACTCTCCATCTCCCCTTGCCCACGGTATCTTCTGGTTTGATGGATTGCAGCAACTCCACATGGACCGCCCTGATCTCTCCAAGTTTTCCACTGTCGATCATCTCTTTGATCATAAGGTATTTTGGGAGTGCCCTGCGATAGTAAGCACTGAAAAAGGGAATGGAGTGTTGCTTGCAATACTCCACCATCTCCTTGCTTTGTGCATAGGAAACTCCCAGGGGTTTTTCACAGTAGACTGGTTTTCCCTTTGATGCTGAGAGGAGAGTATAGTAGTGGTGGGAGTCTGGATGGGTAGCAATGTAGATTGCATCCACCTGTGGATCCTCAATGAGCTTGAGTGCATCATCATACCAGGTGTCCACTCCATGGCGTCTGGCATAATCGGCTGCCTTCTCCGCATTTCGCCTCATGACAGCTACAAGTGAAGCCCCCTCTGCTTTCTGGAATCCAGGGCCGCTTTTCACTTCAGTTACATTGCCGCATCCAATAATACCCCATCTAACTTGTTGCATGAACAGACTCCTTTCTCATCATGATAGCTCATAGGTGGAGAAAAAACATCCCCGGGGAATTCTTACCGCTTTACTTGGCTTCTTCCCAGCCAAGAAGGTGAGAGAGGTTTGTACATGCAGCCAGTATGGACTTGGTGATGTGTTCCTGCTCTTCCGGATTGAAACGGAAAAGAGGCCAGGAGACACTCATCGCAGCAACGACCTTTCCTGTGTAGTCCTTGATTGGGGAGCCGATGCAGAGCGTGCCCATTTCATGCTCTTCATTGTCGCTTGCCCAGCCTCGATTGCGGATTTGCTGCAACTCCTGTTTCAATACCCCAATATCGGTAATGGTATTTGGGGTGAATGGTTTCATTTTGACCGATTCGAGATACGCATCCAACGAATCTTGCGTCATGTCACTGAGCAGGACCTTCCCGATGGCTGTACAGTACAGGGGGATTGCCTTTCCAACCCGTGAGTGCATTCTGATGGTGAAGGAGGACTCCTTCTTCAGGACATAGACAGCCTTGTCCTCCTCCAGCACTCCCATATGCACCGTCTCGCCCAGTTCATCACAGAGCCTTTGGGCGACAGGATTGGCCACATGAATCAGATCGATATGCTCAAGCCCATGGGATCCCACAGAGAACATCTTCAGCGTTAGGCTGTAGAGATCTGTGTTATCCCGATAGACATATCCAAGGTTGACCAAGGTGGAAAGAAACCTGAGCAGGGTTGCTTTTGGCAAACCTGTCTCCTTGGAGAGTTGTTCCAGATTGATGCTTTGATGCTTGGACAATGTCTCCAGGATGACAATGGTTCTAATAACACCGCTGGTTTGTTGTTTCTCTCCTGCCGGCTTGGTTATCTTTCCCATGGTATCAACTCTCGAAATAAGCTTTTGCATTACCAAAGGAGATGTTCTCAACCACCTTTCCCAGCATCTCCATGTCGTATGGAACTTCTCCTTCTTCTGCCCAGGTACCCAGGATATTACAGAGGATACGTCTGAAATACTCATGCCTGGAGTAGGAGAGGAAGGACCGGCTGTCGGTAAGCATCCCGATGAAACGGGGGAGCAGGCCAACGTTGCCAAGAATCTTCATCTGCTCTTCCATGCCATCCTTGTGGTCAGCAAACCACCAGGCAGAACCAAGCTGCATTTTTCCAGGGATCCCATCCTGGTAGCAACCCATCAAGGTAGCCAAGGTGTAGTAATCCTTTGGGTTGAGTGTATAGAGAATCGTCTTGGGTACCTCGCCGGTGGTAGAGAGATTGTTCAGGAAAGCGGATAGTCCTTCAGCAAGATCCTTGTCGTGGGAGGCATCAAAGCCGGTATCAGGTCCGAGTTTCTTGTACATCAAGCCATTGTTGTCCCTGATGGCTGCAAAATGCAACTGCATGGCAATGTTGCGCTTTGCATACGCCTTTGCAAGATGCGTAAGGACAAACGTCTTGTAGGCTTCCACCTCTTCATGGTTCAGGCACTTGCCATTCATCTTTTTCGCGAAGATTTCATTCACTTCCCGCTCGCTCTTGAAAACAGCTGGAGCGGTCACTAGTGCATGGTCGCTGGCCTTGCAACCCATACTCACAAAGAAATCCAGCCGATCGATCAGGATTGCAACAACATCGCTGACCAAGGTGATGGATTTCCCGGAAACAGTTTCCAAGGATTCCATATAGGCGCAGAATGTCTCTTTCTCAATGTTCAATGCCTTGTCGGGACGGAAGGAGGGTATTACTGTGGCTGGGACTTCCTTTTGTGAGGCAATTTGCTTATGGTATGCCAAATCATCAGCAGGGTCATCGGTGGTTCCTACCGCGTAGACCTTGAACTGTTTCATGATACCTGTCACTGAGAGGTTCTCGTTTTCCTTGAACTGTCGGTTTGCCTCTTCATAGATTTCCTTTGCGTTCTTTGTGTTGAGCACCTCATGGATGCCGAAATACCGCTGTAATTCAAGATGGGTCCAATGGTAGAGAGGATTTCCCAAGGCATTTTCCATGGTACCTGCCCATGCCAGGAACTTTTCATACGGGTCTGCGTCCTTCCCGGTAATCAGTTCCTCTGGGACCCCATTTGCACGCATGGCACGCCACTTGTAGTGGTCTCCTCCAAGCCAAGCATCGGTAATGGTCGAGAACTTCTTGTTCTCAGCTATTTCCTTCGGGTTGAGGTGGCAGTGATAATCATAGATCTTCTGGTCTTTTGCATACTCATGATACAGCTTCTGGGCTGTTTTTGTTTGTAATAGAAAGTGTTCGTCCATGAATTGTTTCATAATCGTTCTCCTTTATTTCGCATTCTAGAGGATGACCCCATCCTTGAACAGCGATATCTCTGCATACCCATTCTCTTCGTTCCTTGTCCTCTGTTCACCACTGGCAACTGCCTGGATGAGGGATAGGAAATCGGAGAGTACCTCTTCATTGTCTTCAGCTAAGAGCCTTCCTGCGTCAAAATCAATCCAGCCAGTCTTCTTTGCTGCCAATGCACTATTGCTGGAAATCTTTACGGTGGGAACAGGAGCTCCCAGTGGGGTTCCCCTTCCTGTGGTAAAGAGAATGATATGGGCGCCGGCGGCGGTGAGAGCTGTGGTGGAGACAATGTCATTGCCTGGACCTGAGAGGAGGTTCAGTCCCCTTCTCGTTACCTGCTGTCCATAGGCAAGGACATCGGTGATGATAGCCTCTCCACCTTTTTGGATGCATCCAAGGCTCTTGTCTTCCAAGGTGGAGATTCCTCCAGCCTTATTCCCTGGGGAGGGATTCTCATACACTACCTGCTCATGCTTGACGAAGTACTGTTTGAAGTCATCGATCAAGCGTACAGTCTGCTTGTAGACGTCTTCATCTTGGCTGCGGTTCATCAACAGCTGTTCAGCTCCAAACATCTCGGGGACCTCGGTAAGAATTCCTGTCCCTCCCATGGCAGTCAATGCATCGCAGAATCGACCAACCAAAGGATTGGCTGTGATGCCGCTGAGGCCATCAGAGCCACCACATTTAAAGCCAACGATGAGGTTGTCCATGCCTACTGGCTCCCTTCTGTCGTGTTGCATGGCCTCATGGATTGCTGATATGAGCTTCTTGCTCTCCTCAATTTCATCATCTACCTCCTGTGAGGTAAGGAATTTTACCCTGTTTGGATCGACATCCCCCACCAGCTCCTTGAAGGACTCGGGGGTGTTGTTCTCGCAACCGAGTGCAAGCACCAATACCCCTCCAGCATTGGGATGGTGAACCAAGTCGGCGAGAATGGTCCTGGTTGCCTCATGGTCATCGCCAAGCTGGCTGCACCCGTATGGGTGGTTCCAGACATGGATTCCATCATACCTTTCACTGACAGGAAAGGTCTGGTTTGCCCAAGAGACCAGTGTCTCTGCTACCTTGTTTACACAACCGACCGTGGGTACGATCCAAAGCTCATTCCTGATGCCGATCTTTCCATTTGCCCGTCGATAGGCTTGTATTGTCGGGGTCTTGTCAGCCCAGAAGACTTTACGTTTCTCCGCTTTTTCCTGAAATTGCAACGCAAGTTCTTTGTTGTAGTGATAGGCAGCTTTCTCTGAGAGGAGTGTCTTGATATTGCTTGCATGTACATGCTCACCCTTGGCTATATACTGTTTTGCCTGCCCGATGGGAGCCCCGTACTTGATGACTGGCTCTCCCTCTGCAATATCCTTGATGGCAAACTTATGGCCGGAGGGAATATCCATCACCAACGTGATATCATTCCCTCGCACACGGACCACCTCCCCCTTGCCTAGGGGGGCTATTGCAACTGCCACCACATCATCTGGGTGGATGATAACGAATTTGTGCTGCTCCATACGTACTCCTACAGTGCCTGCATGGCTTTTTGCATACCGACAGACCAGATGGCCTCCAGGTTTTTCTCGACTGCATACTGTAAGCCTTCGATCTGGGTGAGATCCTGGGACCACCAAGCGGAATTGGAAAGCACAGCGGTGCTGATACGTTTTGCTCTTGCCAATCCTTCATCACGCTCTTTATAGAGGGTTGCAAAGGTCTCCAGAATGTCCTGGTTGTCTTGGATGAGATAGGTCTCGTTTCCTCTTTTCCCCTTCAGTGCACTGCCTTCATATTCGGTCCCCTCATAGAAGCTGATCAAGGCTGAAAGAGCGAAGACCAGTCGCTTAGGAAGGGAACCTTGCTTTGTAATGTATCCAAGCAGGCTGGGAAGGTTGCGGGTCTTGAACTTTGAGACAGAGTTGAGTGAAATGGAGAGCAACTGATGTGGGTTGTACGGGTTTTCAAACCGTTCCAGTACATCGTTTGCATACGCTTCCAACTCCTCCTTCGAGCCATCCATGGAAGGGATGATCTCCTCAAAGATTCCTCCATGCATGAATGGGTACAACAGGTTTTTGTCTGCGATAC
>JAIMZO010000071.1 GCA_020054965.1 Spirochaeta sp.
ATATCAAGCGTTTTGGTTTTCTTACTTTTTCAGCCAGCTCATCAGTGAGCGCAGTTTTTCACCTGTTTTCTCCAAGAGGCTTTCCTTCTCGATGCGCTTCCTTGCATTGAAGTAGGGTCGGCCCACCTGGTTCTCCAGCAGCCAGTTGCGGGCAAATGTCCCTTCCTGGATGTCTGTAAGGATCTGTTTCATGGATTTCTTGGTCTCATCAGTGATGATCTTTGGACCGGTTGTGTAATCCCCATACTCAGCGGTATCACTGATTGAGTAACGCATGTAAGAGAGCCCGCCCTGGTTGATCAAGTCAACAATCAGCTTCATCTCATGGCAACATTCGAAGTATGCCATCTCAGGCTGGTAGCCTGCTTCCACCAAGGTGTCGAATCCAGCCTTGATCAAGGCGGTTACACCACCACAAAGCACAGCCTGCTCCCCAAAGAGGTCGGTTTCTGTCTCTTCCTTGAATGTGGTTTCAAAGATACCTGCACGACCTGCACCAAGACCCTTTGCATAGGCAAGTGCCACATCCTTGGAATCACCACTGGGGTCCTGGTTGATTGCAATCAGGGAAGGAACACCCTTGCCCTCCTGGAACTGGGTACGGACCGTGTGTCCAGGACCCTTGGGTGCGATCATGATGACGTTCACGTCAGAAGGAGGTGCAATCTGTCCAAAGTGGATATTGAATCCATGTGCAAATGCGAGGTATTTGCCTGCAGTCAGATTTTTCTCGATGCTGTCATGGTAAATCCTTGCCTGCCTCTCATCCGGCAACAACATCATGATGACCTGGGCCATGGCACTTGCTTCCTCAGCGGTTGCAACCTGCAAGCCTGCTTCCTCGGCAATCTTCCAGCTCTTGGACCCCTTGTAAAGACCTACGACAACATCCACCCCACTTTCATGCAGGTTCAATGCGTGTGCATGGCCTTGGCTGCCATATCCGATGATGGCAACTTTTTTGCCGTCTAGAACTGAAAGATCTGCCTGTGAATCATAATACATCGTGCTCATTGCTTCCTATCCTCCGTTGTGGTTCGCACCGTTTGGTGCGTTGGTATGCTTGCTTATTCTTCATCTTCTTCATCCTCGCTGTAACTGATCGAGCTCAGCGCCCTTGCCCCCCTCTCCAGGGCGGTAATACCGGTCCTGGCCATCTCCACAATCCCGAATGGGGCCATCAAATCCAAGAATGACTGAATCTTGTCAAGACTTCCGGTCAACTCAAGGGTTATCGTAGAAGAGGTGACATCGTTGATCTTTGCCTTGAAAATCTCAGCAAGTTCAATGACCTGGGAGCGGTCTTCATGCTCGGTGGAGACCTTGGCCATTACCAGCTCACGCTGAAGGCTCTTTTCCCCTACCATTTCATAGACCCGCTTCACATCATACAGCTTGCCGACCTGCTTCTTGATCTGTTCAACAACCGGACGGTCTCCACTGACCACGATGGTGATACGGCTGACTTTCTCATTTTCGGTCTCGCCAACTGAGAGGCTGTCAATGTTGTAGCCTCTACGACTGAACAGCGATACAACGCGCATGAGTACACCAGGGTGGTTATTAACCAGAATTGCCAGTGTGTAACGTTTTTCTTTGGTATTCATCTAAGATTTCACTCCTTCGTATGATATTTGGGTATAAGCGATTGCTCCCCGGTACTTCGGGGGCTTCCATCCACGGTCCATGCAACCAGCGATTGCAGCCGTGGTCAGAGAATAATTAGGCTTACTACAATAAGAAGGGAAATGAGGAAAAGAAGGGGGAAGAGTGTTAGAATGAGACGCGTCAGGACTAGAAGCAAGGAAGGGTCAGAAAAAGAAGTGGTGTCACACATAGAACTACAGGAACTTGTATAGCCCTGCGTCTTCCGATTCCTTGCAAATGGGCGGTGCTGCTGCACCTGCATAGTGAACGCGTTCACGGTACTCTCCTCAAGAACAGCCTAGTATGCTGTTTCTTGTTTGTATCGTTCTTTGAGGATGTTTGTCAACCCTGCTATTCATAAAACAGTATGTTTATGCAATAAAAATTCGTTTCACTTTACAATATTGCTTCCCTTTCTGATTGCCATTACACTGCTTCCATGAAATTCACCTGGGGCAATCAGCACAAGACCAACCTATTCACACTGCTCTTTCTCTACTTTCTTATCGTCCTCATTGTCCCGTTGGGACTGTTCTCTGCCTATTATGCACTTGCTGGAAATACGAATCAAGAACGGTATCTGATGAGACAGGCAATGAATATGACCACTCATGATGCGAGTACCATTGCCCAAGCCATTGAGTCATACCGCCATAAAGCATACCAACTCTCCACCAACCCCTTGGTTGTGGAAATACTCAAGGCAGATTCCCTTGCATCAGAATCGCCACAAAGCCGTGAGCTGTATGAACTGCTGTTTACCGTCATGCATGGAGATATCTATCTTGCCAGCGCCAACCTTGTCAGCAACAGCGGGAAGGTCAGGGTCTCCACCCATGTATTTCCCGAGGTGTACGACCTACGCTACCAGGGCAATGACTGGGATATGGCCTCCATCATCAACCAGAACAGCCAAGTCTCCCCTACTGCAAGTCTTATCAGCATCCAGAGCCATAGAATAGCGGAGAACGGGAAGCAGGTTGTTGCTTCCATCCTTCGTCGTGTCTATGACCATGGGGGGACAAACCTTGGTTATCTTGTAGTGGACCTGTATGCAGATGCGCTCTCACCCCAGGTAAACAGTGATCTTGTCCTCACTGACATGCTGCTGGTCGACACCAAGTCGTTCTATGCCACCAGTCTTGTCCATCCTGAACGGTTTGGTTCCTTCGACCGTTTCCCTGCGCTCAAAACCCTTGACGGTGATTACACTCCCCGCTCATTTCCCTCTGACACTTCCATCATTGCCATCTCACCAATAGGGGAAACCGGCCTCCATCTGGTGGGATCACTCAGCAGCGCTCCCTTCTTCCAGAGCATGGAGAACTGGCTTTCAGCATTCAGTACCACCATGATTATCGGGGTGATCCTTGCCTTGGGACTTTCCTACCTCTTCTCGCGCTCCATCGCCCGCCCGATCAAGAATCTTGCCAAGCGGATGAGAGAGGTGGAACAAGGGGAACTGAAGCATCGGGAAGTCAGGAGTGCGATACGTGAATTCAGCCAGCTGGAACACTCATACAATGTCATGATCGAACAGATCATCAGCCTCCTCGACCTTACCCGTGAAGAGCAGGCCAAACTGAGTGAAGCGGAAAGAAAGGCTCTTGAGAGCCAGATGAATCCCCATTTCCTCTTCAATACCCTCAATACGATCAAGGCACTCGCCCGTCTTCATGGAGAGGACGACATCTATACCATTACTGTCAAGCTGGGAAAACTGCTCCGTTCCTCAATCGACAACAGGGAGAGTGAGGCTACCCTCGAACAGAGCATGGCCCTCATCGAGTCCTATCTCACCATCCAGAAGTTACGATTTGCTGACAAGCTGACCACCGAGGTCTACCTGGATCCCAGCTGCAAGCATATAAAAACCCCAAAGCTCATCATCCAGCCGTTGGTTGAGAATGCAATCATCCATGGATTGGAACCGAAGGTGGGAAGCTGGAACCTCAGTGTCCGTGTAGAAAGAACAGGAGAGAGAATATCCATCACGGTAGGTGATGATGGAGTCGGATTTCCTCCTGATCGCTTGCCTCGGGACCTTGACGAACTTGCCAACTCGCCACACGTTGGTGTATACAATGTATATAGAAGATTATTTCTCAAATATGGAAGGAAACTGCACTTCTCCCTGAAATCGAAAGAGGGTGAAGGGACTTGGGCAATCATCTCCTTCCCGGACGAAGAAGCAATAAAGGAAGAGATGCAATGAGTTACACTGTTGTGTTCGTAGAAGATGAGCAGATCGTCCGTGAGGAGATTGTCTCCTCGATTCGATGGGACCTCCTTGGTCTGGAGTTGGTAGGCACCGCCTCTGACGGACTGAGCGGAGAGCACCTGATCAAGGAAAAGGAGCCCGATATCGTCATCACAGACATTCGCCTCCCTGCCCAGGATGGACTTACCATGCTCAGCAACTGTCCTGTGAACCATGCGATCATCCTCACCGGCCATGCCGACTTTTCCTATATGAAGAGTGCCATCCGCCTTGGCGTATTCGACTACCTGCTCAAACCGATCGATGATGAGGAGCTGGAGGAGACACTCGCCTCCTTGGTGAGAAAATTACAGGAAGAGGATCGTGAATATGAAGACCTGAAGAAAAGGGAACACTCAAAGAGTGAGCTCATACCGCTTCCCAAGCAAGCTGGAAACCATGTGATAAACGCAACCATCGCCTATATTGCAGAGACTTACGCAGAGCCGGTAGGTCTCCAGGAGGCAGCAGCCTACCTCGATCTCTCAGAAAGTCATCTCAGCCGTCTCTTCAAGGAGGTCACCGGTCTGAACTTCCTGCAGTACCTCAATGCATACAGGATAAACCAGGCGGCCATCATGATGAGGGACCCGACGTTGAATATCAGCGAAATTGCCACCAATTGCGGATTCCCGACCCCAGGCTACTTTGCAAAGATCTTCAAACGCTTTATCGGCAAGACCCCGACCCAGTTCAGGGACGAGATAGATACCTTCTAAAGACCCTGGAGAGCCTCTCATCCTTTGTCCCTGTGGGGAGATCGGCATAGAGGAGGCTTGCAATGCCAAGGCTCCTGCTGTTCTGTATGTTGTCCTTCCTGTCGTCAATGAAGAAAACCTGCTCCACAGAGACTCCTTCTGCATCAAGGATGGCTTTATAGAACTGAAGCGATGGCTTGCTCAAACCCATCTCATGGGAGGCATAGGCTTTGTCGAACAATGCTAGTGCACCCATTTCCCCAAGTATTTCCCAATGGCTCAGGATGGTATTGCTTGCACATACCACCCGCTTCCCTTCTGAGCGCAATGATTGTATCAGGGAAACCACAGGGTCGTTGAATACCGGCTTGAATACATCGGCAAACGGATTGCCTTGGACAGGTATCCCAAAGACATGGGTAATATGCTGCCAGTACTGTTCTTCAGAGACCACACCTTCCATCAGGGGAAAATCGTAATGGAGATAATCCGCAATGAATGCTTGTTTCCCAATTCCCAAGAGGCGGGAAATCTTCCCAAGCATGGAGATGTTGTCCACTACCACATTGCCCATGTCGAAGAGGAAAAGCGTATGGTTGTTGCTGAGAACAGGGTCGCAAGTTGCCAGCAAGGTTTCAATCTGATCTGCTGCAAGGGGCCCTTCCCACTCGAGCACGCCCATTCCCTTCGCTCTGGCTGCCTCGCGTGCAACAGCAGATCGGCTTACAAAAAGGTATCGGGCGAAGGAATCCTTTGGGGGGATGGATACCAGATGGTCACCGAAAGATTCCAGTATCGGGAATTCTGCCTCCCCCTCTTTCAGATCGGTATAGAGAAAATCATACATACTCAACCCTTCCTTGACTCATAGACTGCCGACCCACCAATGAAATACTTGGTCAAGGACATGAACAGTACAAACATGGGGATCGATGCAAGCAGGGCTGCAGCCATCATGGCACCTTCATCGGTGTTACGCTCAAGCGCGAAGGAACTGATGTACTGTGGAATTGTCTTCATCTTCTCGCTCTGGCTCACCAAGAGCGGCCAGAGCAGATTGTCCCACTGACTACGGAAGGAGAGAATGGAAAGCGTTGCAATAACCGGCATACAGTTGGGAAGGACAATCCTCCAATAGATCCCGAACTCCCCCATCCCATCGACACGCGCAGCGTCAAGGAACTCTGTGGGGAACGTGGTAAGGTACTGGCGCATCTGGAAAACACCAAAGGCGCTTACCAGGAAGGGAAGAATCAAACCGGTATAGGTATTCTGGATCTTGAGCATCATGACAACCATGTAAAGCGGGATCATGATCGCCTCGAAAGGGATCATCATGGTGGCCATGATCATGATAAAGATGGTATTTCGCCCCCGGAACCGGAATTTCGCCAAACCATAACCGGTGAGGCTTGCGATCAGGACGGTGGAAATGGCAACCGTGACACTCACGAAAAGCGAGTTGGAGAGATTTCTGACAAAAATGAATGTCTGGTCATTTCCAGCAACTGCCTTGATGAAGTTCTCACCGTTGAAGGATTCTGGGATCCATGAGAATGGCATGCGCATGATCTGGGTCCGTTCCATCATGGATGCACTGATCATGAAGAGGATCGGAGTCAGGGTAAACAAAAGCATCAGGGCCAAGATCAGATAGGTGATGATGGTGCTGCCGTGTTTTTTCTTGGATATCTGCTTCATCTAGTACTCCACCTGTTCACTTCTGGTCGTATTGAACTGCAACAAGGTAAGCAACAACATCAGGACAAAGAGTACGACACTCATCGCGCTTGCCCTGCCAAGGTATTGTTGCTGGATACCGGTTACATAGATATTGAATGTGATCACATTGATCGGGGCACGGGGCGCCCCGTTGGTGTACAGCATATACTGGGTGCTGAATGTCTTCAGGCACTGCAACATTGCCATGACAGAGATCAATACCACCGTAGGTTTGAGCAAGGGAAGCGTAATACGCCAGAACACCTGGTTCTTGCTTGCCCCATCAATGGTTGCAGCTTCATAGATGGTGGGGGGGATGGAAGCCAACCCGGTGATGAAGAGAATGACAAAATAGCCTATGTATTTCCAGAAATAGATAACCATGGTGGAGACCTGTTCCATGACAGGGTCCACAAGCCAACGGTGGTCGACTCCTGGGGTATTCATCAAAGCATTGACCCACTGGTTTCCCAATCCTCTTGGGTCAAAGATGATCATCCAGATGGTTGCTGCAACCACACTGGATAGGATTGCAGGGGTATAATATGCAATCTGCAGGAATTTCTGCACCTTTCTGCTTCCCAGATTGCTGATCAATACAGCAAGCAACAGGCTGATGAGAAGCAGGGGGATGAACGTACCGACCGTAAAGACCAATGTGGCCCTCAGGCTGTTGAGAAACGAAAGCTCACTGGCTGCCCTGCTGGGATCGAAGAGCCTGACGTAGTTTCCCAAACCCAGGAAAGCCGGCGGAGCCTTGCTCAGTGCACGCTTATCGAAGAAACTGGTGTAAAATGCATTGATAATCGGATAAAAACTGAACAGGGAGAAAAAAAGCAGGGAGGGAACCACGAAGAAGAATCCCCACCGAGCCTGTTTTTTCTCGATGCCTCGGTATTTTTTCATACCCATGAAGTACTCCTACAGGTTGATGGTAGAGGATTCGGCCCTGCCGGAGGGCAGGACCGAGCATGGATTACTGTTCGTCGACAATCTCTTGAACAGCGGACCGGAGGGTTGCCAGTGCCTTCTGGGGACTGACACCACTGAGCATGACCGACTCAACCGCATAGCGGATCTGGGTCTGGATTTCTGCTGAGTTTGCTCCGTAGTAGATCATGTGGGAGCGTTTCATATCATTGATGAACACATCGCTGTAGGGCATGTTCTTCAGTGTA
>JAIMZO010000072.1 GCA_020054965.1 Spirochaeta sp.
TTCAGTTCACCGACTGCTGGCCAGATCATGGAACAGGTACTTGAAAGACAAAGCTCAACAACTTCGGCACTCGATATCAGGCTCACCTTGATCGATAACGCGGGAATTGCCAGAGAGAGACGGGTGCAAACACTCAGCGCAACAAAAGAGGGAAGAACCTCCACGCTGACTGTATTTCTCTCCCCAGAGAGTGTACGTAATACCCGTTTTCTCTCCATTGAAGGGACAGATGGAAATACTGAACAGTGGATATACATCCCCTCCCTCAAGCGGATCAGGAAAATAGCGGGCGCTGAGGAAGCTGGCTCATTCATGGGCAGTGATTTCTCCTATAGCGATATGGTCTCAACCACCTATGATATCGGCCAAGCAGATCATCATCTCATCTCTGAGGACAGTAACACCTTTACCATTGAATCGATTCCCCATGAGATGAAAGCGTATGGGAAAACCATCACCGTTGTTGACAAGGAAACCTATCTCCCCCTGGAGGTTCAGTTCTATGAGCCTGACAGGAGCACGATTGTGAAAACATTGACCACAGAAGCAATTGACACGCTCTCTGGTCGTCCGGTCAGTACGACCATGGTCATGAGAACCCACTCCAGTTCACACTCCACACGCTTGGAGATTCTTCAAGCACGTTACGACATTCCTCTTCCAGAGGGATACTTTACGACCAGATTCCTGGAAACAGGGAGGCTCTGATGAAACGAACCCTTGCTATTACCATCCTGTTGTTGACTACCACAGCACGTTTGTTTGCATTTGATATATTTGCAGAGGGAGAGGAACCCAAGAGAACCTTCTACCTGCAACAGGAGACATCCTTGAATGTCTATCGCGACAAATCCGTGGTCCCCGGGGTACTGCTCGGACTCTCTGTCGATTATGAAGATGAGGCGTTTAGAGCAATATCCACCGTACAATTTGATGCAATGACAAACACCCTTTCAGCGGAACACCTCTCAATCAGCCTCTACTGGGGCAATCAGACACTTGCTGCAGGCTGGATGACCCATCCTTGGGGAAGTGCATCGCTCTCCCATGTCGTGGATGTGTTTAATGCCCAGGACCTTGGTCAAGGTATCATTGATGACCTGGAAGCAATGAAACAGAGGGAACTGATGCTCTCCCTGACTACCTACTGGGATCGAAGCTCCCTGGATATCGTCCTGAAACCAGGATTTCTCCCTACCAGCTTGGAAAACAATGGACGTTGGTCACTTATGCCGGCACAGTTTGCGTCAGTGACGTTGCATGAAGAAGAGACCGGGAGCCTTGAAAAATTTGGAGGGGGGGCACGCTACCGAATACAATCAAGTGCCATCGACCTTGGCCTTCTCTATTTCAATGGGTACTGGCCACAAAGTGGTTACACCAACATCACCTTCGACCCCTCGACGTTTGCCATCACTGTGGCCGATACCATCCATACCCGCTACCAACTTATCGGGTTGGAATCGAGTAGCTTGTTTGGGCCCTTTACACTTGCTCTGGAGGGGGGATTCTTCCTCAGTGAGGATACCGATGGAAGTGACCCAGGATTATACAATAGCAAATGGGCATACTTAGCAGAACTCTCCTATACCCATAGCACAAGTGGCACATTTCTGGCAGTTGCCTACCAGGGACACTATGTACTGCACTTCCCCTCCTCCCCAATGGATGTAGATGTTCTCTCCTCCTACGATGGGAAGACCTATGCCAATACGCTCATAGTAGCTGCAGAGGGCACACTCTTGCGGGAAAAACTTACTTGCAGGGTTGCTGGGACCTACCAAGCAGAAAGCACCGGATACCTCTTGCTTGCCTCCGCTACCTATGCCCTGGGGGACAATCTCTCTTGCTTCCTCAAGACTACCTGGTATGGTTCAATAAAGCCGAAAGCGAGTATATACCACACCTGGGATGCAAACGATTCTCTTCAGATAGGGCTGAAAGCATGGTTCTGAGCAGAGGTATGTGATAGGATTCTTCCAGGGGGGGAACCAATGGTAATCCTATCCGATATCCTGCTCTTCCTTACCACCGCTTTGGTGGTTTCCATTACTTGTCTCTGTATCTTGCTCTTCTACCGTGTGCGTGATGCATATATCGGTTCCTTCCTTACTGTCCTTGTTCCTCTTTCACTGCAAATGTGTGTCTCTCTCTTGGTCACCTACCTGACCAGAACACTTCCGGTGGGAAACCTGGACGCTGATGCTTTCCAGGTATTTGCACTGGGAGCAACCATCTTCTCTGTCCTGCTCACTACCACATTGTTGCTTATGATGAGCAGATACCTGATTCAGCTCTTGCCGGCACAGGAAGGCCAGAAACACCTGGGAAACCGTATCCTTACATTCTTGATCCTGTTTTTTTTCCTGATCAGCCTCTGGGTCATCATCGCCAAGAGCAAGGGAGACTGGCAGAAAGCCCTCAGCGACACCATAGCCTACCACTTCTTCGCAGGTAGCATGTTCTTGGTAATCCACGCAGTCCTGAGTGTAATCTTCGTCAAGAAGGCCGCTACTTGGGAAGAAGAACGCCTGCTGAAAGGAATTATCTACACCTTTCTTCCTCTTTTCTTCCTATTTCCCCTGGATCTGCTGTTTTTCAGGAACCTTCCGTTCAAGCTTGTCTATCTCAGTTTCTCGACACTCTCGGTCTATCTCTACTATTTCATCAGCCGTAGATATTTCCTGACCTGGGAACAGAACGACCACGTGGATGCAGAGAGAGGCAAGGAGTACGGGCTCTCACTCAGGGAAGAAGAGGTATTACGACTGCTTGCAACAGGATGCAGTAATCAGGAGATTGCAAAGCAACTCTATATCTCACCCAATACCGTTAAGACCCACATCAAGAACATCTATGCAAAGATGGACGTGAACAACCGACTCCAGCTCTTCTCCCTTCTCAAGAAGTGATCATGACTTGCAAGAGGCACAGATACCGGTGAGGAAAAACGTGTGGTCGCTGATGGTGAATCCATACTGCTTTTCCCACTCTTTCATCTGTTCTTGGTAGACACACCCCCCCAGGTCGATGAATGTATGACACTTCTCACAGTGGAACCAGTGGTGGTGGACTCCTTCACTGCGGTTGCGATAGCTATAGTAGCGTTCGGTACCGTGCTCAGTGCAGTGAAGGATGAACGATTCAGCAAAACCTTGCTCCTCAAGATAGTGCAGGTTACGATAGATGGTTGCCTGGTCAAACGGAAGTGAGTGGTCTCCGCTCAGCATCGATGCGCTGACAGGTTCCTTGCTCTCTTTGAGTAGCTCCAGCAGGGCTTTTCTTGCCTTAGTCATGGTGTTTCCTCCATTTTTTCAGCAGGTCACCAGCCGAACGTCCCAGATAGAACGCCCCAGCAATAACGACGACGGTAGCTCCCACAGGAATATCGAAGCCCCAGCCCACAACAAGCCCTGCAAAGGAGAACAGGAAAGAGAAGAGCGTGGCTAAGGCCATCATGGAAGCAAGGTTCTTGGCCTTGTACCCTGCGGTTCCCGCGGGGAGTGTAAGCATTGCAATGACCATCACGATACCCACAAATGTCTGCAGCAGCACTACGGCTACAGCTGTTATCGAGAGGATGGCGAGAAATACCACATGGGTCGGGATTCCTCTCACCTGGGCGAACTCCTCGTCAAAGGCGGTTGCCTCAATCTGTGGATAGAATCTCCATGCGAGTACAATGACCACCACATCAAGAATAGCAAGCAGAATCAGGTCAGAGGGAGCAATGAGCAGGATATTACCAAAAAGGTAGCTTGATGGATCGGTGTATCCGGGGGTCTTTGCCATGAACAGCACACCAATACTCATCCCGATTGCCCAGATTGCTTGTATGACCGTATCCTCACGCTGCTTGGAACGAAGGGAGACTGTCCCAATGATAACTGCTGAGAGGAGCGCAAAGATCATGGCTCCTACCATGGGGCTCAGATTGGGAACCAAGCCGGTGGCTGAGAGATAGAGAGCAATACCGATGCCCCCAAGCACCGCATGGCTGATGGCTCCGGCAAGGCCGGCTATCCGTTTCACGGTAACTACCGAGCCCAGTACCCCGAAGAGGACAGAGGAGAGCAATCCTGCAAGGAATGCATTCCTCACAAAGGGAAAATCGGGGTTGAATAGTGCAGAAAAGAATCCTAGAAGATCGTTCATACATCCTCCCTTGGGAAATGGCAGGAGTCTCCTGGGATCTCTACATCGTGTCGTACCCGTTTCCTTGTGCCTTCTGCTTCTTCCTCAAGTACATGCTGGACGACAGTACGACCCATCTTTCCATCCCTATGGGCATCGATACAGAACACCCGGTCGATCAAGGGGGAGACCTCTCTCATATCATGGGTAACGATCAGGATGGTTGTCGAACCCTTGAGTTTCCCAAGGGTTGCATAGAGCCGTTGTTCGCTCTCCTTGTCCAGATTGGCAGCCGGCTCATCAAGAATCAGCATGGTGGGTTCAGCTGCAAGGGCACGGGCAACCAACACTCGTCGCCTCTGGCCCCCGCTCAGGGCATTGTAGGGCCGCTTGGCAAGGTGCTCAAGCTCTACCTGCTTGAGCGCTTGCAACGCTTTCTCCGTCTGCTCAGCTTTCTCTCCCCGCTTTGATGCATCAACACGCCCCATCCTCACGACTTCCAACACGGAAATAGGGAAATTGGGATCATAGCTGGTGTGCTGGGGGACATACCCTACAAGGGCCCGGCTCTTTCTTGGATTCTCCCCAAGCAGTCTGATTGTCCCAGATTGGGGGGCTTCCAGACCAAGGACCAACTTCAGCAAGGTGCTTTTTCCTGCACCGTTTGGGCCAACCAAGGCGATAAACTCCCCAACATGAAAATGGAAGGAGACATTCTCAAGGACTTTCAAATGGGGATAAGAGAACGCAACATTATTGAAGGAGAGTGCAATAGGGGCGCTGCTCATAAGCTTTCCTTAAGGGCGTTGCCCATCAAGCGGATATTACCCAACCAATCATAGGCAAGGGGATCGAGTGGAACTACCTGTGCACCAACCACCTGGGCGACTTTCTCTGCACTGCCGGAGGGAAATTGCTTTTGTACGAAAATCACCTTGGCCTGCTCATCTTGTGCCCGCTCTATCAGGAGGGCCAAGTCCTTTGCTGTAGGTTCCTTCCCTCCTGTTTCGATAGCCTCCTGATGAAGGCCGAATGAGTCAAGGAAGTATCCAAAGGAGGGATGATAGACGAAGACGGTACTGCCAGAGAGCCCTGCAAGCTCTGTTGCCAACGAGGTAAATTCGCCATCGATCAGGGAGAGGAGTTTCCCAGCTCGCTCTTCTACTTCCGCTTCAGGCAATCCAAGGTGGGTGGTCAATGCATTGCTGATGTTCTTTACCAGCACCTTCGACTGTTCCCATCCAAGCCAGGTATGTCGATCAATGTTCAAGTCATGAGCAGGTACATCTCCTCCCGCTCCCTCATCCTCATGGTCATGATCTTCCAAGGTTCGGAGGGTCATCCCTTCTGTCCCATCAATGATTGTAAGATCTGGATAAATACTGGAGACCTTGTCGATAAGGACATGCTCGAAGTCCGTTCCACTGAGAATCCACAGGCTTGCCTTTGCCAACTGAGCCATTTGGGAAGGGGAAGGTTCATAGGAATGTGGATTCTGTCCCTCCCCGACCAGTACAGCAGTTTCCACCAGGTCACCGGCTATCTGGTCGACAAAATATGCATGGGGAAGAATACTCACCATGACAATAGGCTTGGAATCCTGCTCAGTATTTCCTCCTGCAAAGAGAACGAAAGGAGTTATGATGAGCGCCAGTAGTATAATAAATGCACGTGTTCGCATAGTACCTCCATCAAGTATCTACAACATAGTAAACCCATGATGATTTTGCAAGTCATTTGCAAAAATATTTCTGTCTGTACAAAATCATTGCATTCCGGCTATAGTCAAACCAGGGAGGAAACCGACTATGATGTACGCATATAATGGCAAGTCACCGAGCATTGCAGAAGGTTGTTACATCGCACCCAGTGCTGATGTCATCGGCAACGTCACATTGGAGGAAGGGGTCTCTATCTGGTTTCATGCCACACTCAGGGCAGATGTGAATACCATCCATATCGGTGGGCAATCAAACCTTCAGGACAACGTAGTTGCACATGTAGACAAGGGCTTCCCGCTTACTGTGGGAGAAAGATGCACCGTCGGACATGGTGCCATTATCCATGCCTGCACCATTGGGGATGACTGTCTTATCGGCATGGGAGCAATTGTACTCAATGGGGCAGTAATTGGGGAAGAGTCCATCGTAGCTGCAGGAGCGCTGGTTTCCCAGAACAAGGTTTACCCTCCCCGCTCGTTGCTGGTCGGTACCCCTGCAAAACTCATCAGGACCCTCAGTGATGAGGAGTTTGCCAAGGTGAGGGAGAACACCCAGGAGTACTGGGAGTTTGCTCACGACCTTGCAACCGGCAAGCAGACGATCAACTAGGCTTCATTTGCCTTTTCAAACTTCCTGATTGCATCATTGGTACCACCTACAACCAAGATATCTTCCTCTTCCAATACAAAATTCGGAAGGATCTCGCTGATGGCTCTCTTCTGGCGGATGATCACAATAATATTCAAATGGAAACGCTTACGAAGGTTGATATCTTCAACGCTCTGGTTGGCAAATGCTCTGGTTAGCGAGATATTGGCAATGGAGAAATCGTCACAGAGCTCAAGGAAGTCCAGTGTTTTAGTTGAGACCAATGAACGGGCTAGGCGTTCACCCATCTCAACCTCAGGAAAGACAGCCTCAGCCCCAATACGCTCAAGCACCTTGCCATGGTTCATGCTTGTTGCCTTGGCAATGACCCGGGGGATACCCAACTCGATCAAGCTCATCGTTACCAGGATATTTGATTCAATATCCTTGCCTATGCAGACAATTGCAGTTCGGCAGTGGGAAATTCCAGACTCATGCAACACTTCTTCAGTGACGGCTTTCACTGGATAGATATTTTCCAACTGATCCTTGACTGCGTTCAGCTTCTCTTCCTCAATTTCCAGGACAATAACCTGTTTTCCTGCCTTGGTAAGCTCCAGGGCCAAGGAAAGGCCGAACCTTCCCAGTCCAATAATCCCATAGGCCTCGGAATCATACTCTTTCTTCATGGCAAATCATCTCCTATCCAATAAACACCTGCTCTTCAACATAACCCAGTTGTGAGGTCCTCCTCGCAAAACTGGTGGCTATGGTGATAGGGCCGACTCTTCCGGCAAACATTACTACCACCAATACGAGCTTCGAAAGTGTAGCTATTTCGGTGGTGATTCCCATTGAGAGGCCAACGGTGGCAAAAGCAGAGACCACTTCAAACAGTACCTCAAGAAAGGTGAACTGTGAACCTTCAATGAGCAACAACAGAAAACTTCCACCACCTATGAGCAGAATGGAGAGCAAGAGGACCTGGAAAGCCTTGAGAATACTCTCACCTCCAATCTTACGCTTAAAGGCAGCTGTCTGGCTACCGAACATCAAGGAGCCGAGGCTAAGAAACAAGGTG
>JAIMZO010000073.1 GCA_020054965.1 Spirochaeta sp.
CTCTATGGGCTGGATGCAGAGGCTATTGCAGAAGTACTTTCCCTTCCCAGGGCCTTCTATGGAAAACAGATCTATCAGTGGCTCGTCAAGGGTGTCACTTCCTTCGACGAGATGACCAACCTTCCCAAGGCTGAGCGATTACGTCTCAAGGAAGTGATGGGGAGTGCTGTCTCTTCGACAGTGGAAACCAGCGAGACGGATGAGAGTGGAGCCATGAAGATGGGTATCCGTCTCCACGATGGAAGAGTCGTCGAGTGTGTACTGCTTATAGACAAGCATGGCCGGCATACAGCATGTCTTTCCAGCCAGGTTGGGTGTGCAATGGGATGCACGTTCTGCAGGACAGGCACCATGGGCTTGCTGAGGAACCTTACTGCCGACGAGATCATCGAACAATACATTCACCTCCTAGCGGTAAGTGACCAGCCCATCACCCATATCGTGTATATGGGAATGGGAGAGCCCTTGGCTAATATCAATCCAGTGATCCAATCGATTCACTACCTACACGAAAAAGAGAGCTTCAACATCAGCCTGAGGAGGATGACCATCTCCACCTGTGGAGTGGTCCCTGGTATCTTGAGACTGGCAGAGCTGGGACTCCCCGTAAGGCTCGCAGTCTCCCTGGTAAGTGCCGACAACCGGCTCCGTTCGAAGATCATGCCGGTGAATGAGAAGTGGGATATCATGGCTCTGAAGAAAGCATTGATGGTGTACCAGCATGTTGGGGGAAAACGATTCACCATCGAGTACTGCATGTTGCGTGGGGTAAATACTGATGAGTTCAGTGCCAAGAAACTGGCTACCTATGTAGCAGGCATGAATGTCGTGGTGAATCTCATCCCCTGGAACCCCGCTGAGGAACTCCCGTACGAGACACCAAGCGAAGATGAGATCGATACCTTCTGCCGTGAACTTGACCGATACCGTGTCAATTATACCCGACGACGATCACGGGGCAGAGAGATCAATGGGGCATGCGGACAGCTGGCGGTGCCTATCAACAAAGGTCTCGACTACGAGCTGATGATTGATGATGAGGATGACGAGTAAAACCCTGAAAACGGTAAGAAGCCCTGCAAACCAGCAGGGCTTTTCCTTGAAGATAGACAGGGTTTACTCCAGAACGGCCTTGATCCTTCTTACTCCCGCCGAGGAGGATTGCTCCTTGAGAATCTTGAAGTGACCCATATCACCAGTATTCTCTACATGAGGACCTCCACAGACTTCCTTGGAAAAATCACCAATTGAGTAGACCTTAACCTGCTCACCATACTTGCTATCAAAGAATGCAATGGCACCTTGTGCTTTTGCTTCCTCAACAGTCATGGTCTCGCAGGTAACAGGCAGATTGCGCTTAATCTGTGCATTGACCATATCCTCGACCTGCTGGATCTCTTCCTTGCTCATAGCAGAGGGATGTGTGAAGTCAAAGCGAAGTCGCTCGGGGGTGATGTTCGACCCTTTTTGTCCGACATGCTCGCCAAGCACAGTTCTCAGAGCTTGATGCAACAAGTGGGTTGCAGTGTGTAATGCAGTCGTCTTTTCACTGTGGTCTGCTAGGCCTCCCTTGAACTGCTTGTCTGCTCCACTTCGGCTGATCTCCTGATGCTTCTCGAATGCAGCATTGAAGCCTGCCTCATCCACGGTGAAGCCATGTTCTGCTGCCAATTCCTTGGTGAGCTCAATGGGATACCCATAGGTATCGTAGAGCTTGAAAGCGGTTCTTCCGCTTATCTCCCGGTTCTTGCCCTTGAGTAGGTTTGGTAGCATTTTTTCAAACTCTCGCTCCCCCTTTGCCAAGGTTTCAGAGAACTTTGCCTCTTCCTGAGCCAGCTCTTTCAGAATAAAATCCTTGTTCTCCAGAATCTCAGGATATGGCATCTTGTAGAGGTCAAGCACGATGAGTGCAAGGTTCCCAAGGAAAGAACCCTCGATGCCCAGCTTATGAGCATGCCGAACTGCTCGCCTGATCAGACGACGCAGGATATAGCCCTGCCCGACGTTGGAGGGAGCCACCCCTCTCTGGTCTCCAAGGATGAATACGCTGGTGCGAATATGGTCTGCCACGATACGCACTGAGGTATCTATCTCCTCATCGCTTCCATAGTGTTTTCCAGAGAGCTTCTCAATACCGGCAATAATGGGGATAAATACCTCTGTCTCATAGACAGATTTCTTGCCCTGGAGGATAGCAATGGTACGTTCGATTCCCATACCGGTATCGACGCACTTTCTTTCCATCTCACTATAGGTACCATCACTATTCTTCTTGTATCCCATGAAGACATCATTCCAGATCTCGAAATATTTCCCACAGGAACACCCGGGGCGGCAATCAGGGCCACACGCAGGTCTTCCTGTATCGATGAACATCTCGCTGTCGGGACCACATGGACCGGTTTCTCCTGCTGGCCCCCACCAGTTGTCCTCTCTTCCAAGATAATAAATACGTTCTCGTGGAATTCCATACCCTTCCCATGCAGATGCAGCATCCTCATCACGGGGGACCTCATCATCCCCTGCAAAGACAGTCACAGACAAGAGTGAAGGATCAATGCCGAGGACCTCTGTAAGGAACTCATAACTGAAGGCTATCGCCTCCTTCTTGAAGTAATCCCCAAGGGACCAGTTACCCAGCATCTCAAAGAAAGTGAGATGGTGGGGGTCCCCTACCGCTTCAATATCGCCGGTTCGGATACACTTCTGGTAATCGGTAAGGCGGGTGCCTGCGGGGTGTTCGCTTCCCATGATATAGGGTACCAAGGGGTGCATACCGGCGGTGGTAAACAGGACCGTTGGATCGTTCTCGGGAATCAAGGAAGCCCCACTGATCTGGGCATGGCCCTTGGATACGAAGAAATCAATGTATTTTTGCCGTAATTCGTTGGCGGTGAGCTGGTTTTTCATAATAGTTGATAGTAGACTCCCCGACGTTTTCATGTCAAGGATGTTCAGCCCCCACTATGCGTGTAGTGTTCAATGAAAGCAGGAAAATTGAGAATCATATTGCTTTTCTCTTTCTGAAAGAGGAGGTGTTCAAAATCACGTTGTTTCACTTTTAGATCAACACGCGAAATTCGTTCTTTGAGAGCTTCTTTCAACATGGCAAGATTCTCAATATTATGTTTTGAAGTGAGATATGCATAGTCAGGCGCTGTTTGGGAAAGTAGAAATTGTGCATCATAAAAATCTCTACCTTTTGCTCTTTGCAGAAGAGCTGAGAGTTTCATTGAACACAGGGTTGCATCTGGTGGAACAGGAACAGGAAAGAAAAAACCACAGCTTTGGATAAAAGCGCTCGTAACCGGATAGGTGTAGCCTTGATCCTGAGCTTCAATTTTTATGAGAAATCTTGCATTCCTATAACCGCTAAATTGAAGTGTGTAGAGTAGTTCAGGGAAATAGAAACTTCTTCTAAAAGCCTGCAGCCCTTCGTGCTCTTTCTCTTTCGGTATTACCTGATACCCTAGACGCCGCAAATATACCAGAATGCTATCAGTCATATGCATGAATTCAGTCTGTGTCATATCTGTGCAGTCAAAATCAAGATCTTCACTAAAACGATCTATATGTTTAATAAGGCGAAGATTGGTGCCCCCTATTAACACCATATGCTCGATATACTTTGTTTGTGACAAAAATTCCAATATCTGGCATTGAATATATTCTTTAAGCAGATACGGTTGCAGTTCATTCAAGTCTCGTAAATATGCAGGAAAGTACTGTAGCAATACACTCTTATCGATCATAATCTATACGCCTCCCGTAATTTCTCCACCCTCCGTTTGAGTGACTCAACGCCGTACTGTTCGGTATAGTTGGTGAGACGATCAATCTTTAGGATGTCAAGATCCAACCTTAGTCCCAACATATCTTGTACTGTATGGTACTGTGGATAAAGATACAGAAGATCCAAAATTGCTTTTTCCGGATATGCTATATGCACTCCCCAAGATGGGTGAAACGCTGAAGATTCTATGGTATAGCCAAAAAATGAAGAACTACGAATCGTGTGGTAGGTAAACTGGCCAAATTCATTGGTAAAATACGCTGTTTTTCTACTAGAAACACTCGTGACCTGTACCACAGCCTCTGGAATCATACCCCAAAAGGCAAGCGCACTATGTATGCTGATGTATGAGGGTTGATACATCTTGTTTGCAAAATACAATTGAGCATCGCCAGAGCGAAGATATTCTGGAAATGTATATACATTTTGTTTCAAACGAATAAGTTTATGCTCCTTCACCCAGCGTCCAATAGTATTCCGGCTCACCGATAACCGTGCACCTGACGCTACTTGCTGAAGGGTAAAACAACCCATCGGTGAAAAGAGTTCCTTGAATTCCAGATAGGAAGCACGCTCTTTTATTTCCATAACGCACTAATTATAGTGCATTATGGAAATATAACAAGATACTGGTGCTGTGAAAGGACTCTTACTCCTCTAAAGCAAATAGATCGAGCTGTATTGCAGTATCCTTGGGTCTTCCAACAGTTCTTTTTGTCTCCATCGCCTTCTTCAGAATACGGGGAAGGTCTTCACTCTTCCTGATCACAAAGACCCTGCTTTGGCCTGCAAACTTCCTGGGCCAAAGGATACTCCGGTTCTCTATGCTGCTTTGGTAGATGAAGAGATACTTTTTCTGTTCCAAGGCAAAGGAAGCCTGCCGTACAGCACCTCCCCCATCACGGTCCTCTACAACCACAGAAGCAAGACTCAAGGCACTCATCAGGCGGTTGCGAAGCAGGAAATGCCATTTCTGGGTGGTGGTAGAAGGAGCAAATCGACTGACCACCACGCCACTCTTGGCTATTTCAGCTTGTAGTTCTGTGTGCTCTTTTGGATAACACTGACAGAGCGGGGTCCCGATGACCGCCATGGTAGGAGCACCAGAGGTTAACGCTCCCTTGTGGGCCACCCCATCGATACCAAGGGCAAGTCCACTTGCAACCACATACCCGGCTTTAGCAAGCGCATGAGATGTCTGTAAAGCCAATTTTTTCCCTTCAAGAGAGGGCGACCGGGTCCCGATGACAGAGACCGAAGGAGCCTTCAACAGGGATATATTTCCCTGCACATAGAGAAAACGCGGAGCATAGGCAAAGGTATTTACCTGGGAAGGCCAGAAAGGACTTTGTTCATCAATAACCGATACGTGATCACCCATCTCCTCAAAGAATGGTCGACAATGATAGTAGGCTTCACTGATTTTGCTCTCTTCCGTTGCCAGAAAGGAGGCATACTCTTTGATATGCAAAGGAAGTGGATCGGTCACATCAATGCGGGAGGAAGCCAATGAAAAGGCTTCCCCTGCTTTTGATCCTGCTCCACCGCAGGCTCTAACGAGTGTTTCATAATGGAGGGCCTTGATTGCTGTTGCATCCATGCCTTGACTCTACCACTGTTGTCCTGTTTGGGCAATCGAGCAAAAAACTGGCTTTACCTGCAGAGAGCTTCAGCGATATCCCTCATCCCTGAAAGGTGTTCTTCAGTCGGATTCCAATTGACCTTCATTTCAGGTTCCACAACAGAGAAGCCTGCCTTTGAAAGTTCCTCACGCAGGATACCTACCCCTTCTCCGCTCCAGCCATAACAACCAAACACCGCAGCGCTTTTTTTCTTGAACTGCAACTCAGAGAGGAAGTGAAGCCAACCACCGACTGAGGAGAGTATCGACTTGCCGACAGTGGGAGAACCCAAGGCTATTGCCTTCGATTTAAACACCTCAGTCATGATATCATTCTTGTCTGTCTGGCTGATACTGAACACTTTCACTACGGTATCCCCATCCAGAGCCTGGATCTCTCCAGCCAAAGCATGCGCAAGCTGTTTCGTACCGTCCCACATAGTGTCATAGACAATGGTGATCTGGTTCTCCTGATAGGAGTCAGCCCAAGCAGCATATGCGTTGACGATTTGCATCGGGTCATCTCGCCAGATGGCGCCATGGCTTGGTGCTATGATATCGATAGGGAGGTTCAAAGCCACAATCTCTTCAATCTTTCGTTTTACCAGAGGCGAGAATGGGTTGAGTATATTCGCATAATACTTCATTGCTTCAGTCCAGAGCAAACACTGGTCAGCCTTGTCATTGAAGAGTTCCTCAACCGCATAGTGCTGCCCGAAGGCGTCATTCGAGAAGAGAATATTGTCACCGGTCAAATAGGTTGCCATGCTGTCAGGCCAATGCAACATCCTCATCTCAACAAATACCAACTGCTTTCCGTTACCGATATCCAGGCTGTCACCTGTTTTTACCACTTGGTAATTCCACTCAGGGTGGTGATACTGCCCGACAAGGGACTTGACTGCATTGGCTGTACAGTAAATCGGGAGGTTGGGCACTTTTTCCATGAGATACGGAAGCGCTCCACTATGATCGACTTCCCCATGATTGACAACAATGAAGTCAAGCTTCTCCAGGTTGATCTCTTTCTCGAGATTTTCCCTAAATTGTTTGTCATAGGGTTTCCAGATGGTATCGATGAGAACGGTCTTCTCCTCTTCAATGAGGTATGCGTTCTGGCTGGATCCATGATTTACTGAATAATCATCACCATGGAATTTCTGCAACTCCCAATCAATCTTACCAATCCAAGAGACATTGTTCTTTACCAGTCGCTTCATGCATTTACTCCTTCTGCATACATTGGAAATAAGATGCTGTTCTCTTTATAGATGTGCAAGAAGATGTCTTCCACCAACTGCTTAAGCAGTGCGTAGGTTGCCCGATAGGTTGCACACCCATCAGAGGGAGCGGTGAAATCATTTGTTGCCTTGATCAAGCTCTTGATCAAATCACCAGCTGCCTCATGCTCCGACTCCAGCGAGACAACCTTATCATAGGCTTCTTTTGTAGCCTCGCTCTGCATCAGGGGGAACACTTCCTCTTCCTCTTGCACAAAGTGTAGCATGAGTTCAGTACGAAGGGTACTGAAGAGGGTATAAACTTCTCGCAGTTCATCCTTGTGTCTTGGATAATGGGCTGAAAGCAAGGTAAGTAGATTTCCATCGATGGATGAGAGCAATGCTCTTTCATCCTTATGGTGTGTTGCCAATAGATGAGAGATGAGTTCACTCAATCCCATTGTATATATATCCCCAGCAATCACCTTGCTGTGTTTTTCATCTTGCTCTGCAATAAAGGATTCCAGCTTCTTGAGCGTGGACTTGATTTCATACCCTTGCTCCTCGAGTGATTCGTACAGGAGGTGGTCACCTCCACAACAGTAGTCGATATGGTGTTCATTGAGGAAAATGGTAGTAGAGGGATTATGTTTAACCAGTTCTGAAAGTTTGATGTTCTGCATTTTGTGACTCCTTGTTTCTTGGTTTCAGTCACAGTGTACAGAAGCATTGAGTACTCAACTATGATTCAAATCAACTTTCAAAGGAAATTGCTTCCAATTTTGCCATATCAAGAATCTTGAGTTTCCCTTTCCCCTCCACACGGAGAATCCCTTCATCTTTCAGGGAG
>JAIMZO010000074.1 GCA_020054965.1 Spirochaeta sp.
GGAGTATGAAAAGCAGGATGGTCCGATCAGACGAGGAGTCGGAATGGCCATCTTCTGTTACAAGACCGGTGTCTATCCAATCAGCTTGGAGACATCCGCAGTTCGTATGTTGCTCAACCAGGATGGTTCATTGCAGGTGCAGATGGGAGCAACCGAAATCGGCCAGGGTGCTGACACAGTCTTTGCCATGATGGCTGCGGAAACCGTTGGGTTGACCATGGACAAGATCCACATGGTCAGCAAGCAGGATACTGATGTTACCCCCTACGATACCGGTGCCTATGCTTCTCGTCAGTCTTACGTATCTGGACTTGCTCTGAAGAAGACTGCGGAAACATTCAAGAAGAAACTGCTTGAGTTCGCCGGCTTTATGCTGAAGTGTGATCCATGGGATCTGGATATCAAGGAAAACTACATTGTGCACACCAACAAGGATGAGCGATTGCTCTCGGTTGCCGATGTAGCCATTGAATCCTGCTACAGTCTGACTAATTCACAGCATATTTCTGCTGAGGAGACACACCACTGCTCAGACAACACCTACTCCTTTGGAGTCTGTTTTGCCGAGGTAGAGGTGGATATCCCGATGTGTCAGGTAAAGGTTCTGGATATCATCAATGTCCATGACTCGGGAACCATCATCAACCATCAGACGGCTAGGGGTCAGGTACATGGTGGGATGAGTATGGGACTTGGTTATGGATTGTATGAACGACATATGTTCGACCCAAAGACAGGCCGCATGTACAACGACAATCTGCTTGACTACAAGCTGATGACCGCTTTGGATACCCCTGACCTCCATGCTGACTTTGTTGAGACCTATGACCCCACCGGTCCATACGGAAACAAGAGCCTCGGGGAACCCCCTACGATTCCCGTTGCCCCAGCCATCCGTAATGCAGTACTCAATGCAACCGGGGTTGCTGTAAATGCAATTCCGCTTCACCCCCAACGTCTGTTTGGTGCATTCACCGATGCGGGACTGATCAAATAAAGGAAGGAGCGCATGTATAACTTTAATAAACTCTATGAACCAACCTCTGTAGAGGAGGCCTTACGGCTTAGGAAGGAGCATCCTGAAGCTCTCATCCTTGCCGGAGGCAGTGATATCCTGATCAAGATCCGCGAAGGGAAACTTGCAGGTTGTGATCTCATCAACATCTATATGCTCGAAGACCTGAGGGGCATCTGCCTGGAGGACGATGGTTCAGTCCTTATCCGTCCGCTGACCAGTTTCACCGATGTCTCCATGCATCCAGTGATCAGGGAACATGTTCCCGTCCTGGGCGATGCAGTTGACCAGATCGGCGGCCCCCAGATCAGGAATATCGGCACCATCGGTGGAAACATCTGCAACGGTGTCACCAGTGCCGACTCGGCAACCACGCTCAAGGCGTATGATGCAGTTCTGGAGCTGACCAGCCTGGATGGGACACGCATCCTTCCCTATGCAGAATTCAATCTCGGACCGGGCAAGGTAGATCTTCGCCAAGGCGAGATCATGACTGGTATCCGCATTCCTAAAGAGAGCTACGAGAATACCTATGGCCACTACATCAAGTATGCGATGCGGCGTGCCATGGATATCGCGACTCTCGGTTGCTCAGTCAATGTGACATTGAACAAAAACAAGGACGCAATCGAAAGGCTTCGTATTGCCTTTGGAGTTGCAGCCCCCATCCCCATCCGTTCACCACAAGCAGAGGAGAGCGCCAAGGGACATGCCCTTGATGCATCACTGCTCGAGGCGGTAGCTGAGGGTGCACTTGCTGATGTCACTCCAAGAAGCAGTTGGAGAGCCAGCAAGGAGTTCAGACTGCAGTTGGTAAAGGAGCTCACAAGACGGGCAACCAAGGCAGCTGTAGAGAAAGCAGGAGGAACAATCAATGGCTAATAGAGATATCACCTGTACGGTCAATGGGAAGCAGAGAACCTTTACTGTGGACGTTCGTTCGTCCCTTTTGGATATGCTCCGTGGAAACGCTGGCTTGGACAGCATCAAACATGGCTGTGATGTAGGAGAATGTGGTGCTTGTACCGTCCTGATCAATGGAAAGCCGTTCAACTCCTGTATCTATATGGCAATCTGGGCAGAGGGAAAGGACATCCTGACCCTCGAGGGATTGAGTGATCCCAAGGGAACAATCAGCGACATTCAGCAGGCCTTCATCGATGAGGGTGCTGTACAGTGTGGCTTCTGCACCCCGGGATTCATCATGTCTTCCATTCCCATCATCAACAAGGATACCCCCTCAACCAGAGAGGAAATCAGAAAGCAGGTAGCTGGCAACCTTTGCAGGTGTACCGGTTATGAACATATTGTGAATGCAATTGAGAAAACCCAGAAGAAACGCATTGCAGAGAAGAAAAAGAACTAGAAATTCTTTTCACTTGCTGCAAACGGGATGACCTAGAAAGGTGGTCCCGTTTATATTGTTTCCGAAATATGATCTATCTTCTGTCCATACATTGACTCTTTGTGAAATAAACCCTACTGTAAGGTAACTTACGTATTTGTGTTTCTTTCTGTTCCTAATCCTATCTTTGAAGGCTTGTTGCTAAACTAGCATGCTATCTGACGGGTCCCCGAACGAACTAATCCCAAATTCTTAAAATACCCTCAGAAAGCAAACGCATAGTTTGCAAAGGAACTGTATCATGGCTAAAAAAATTTATGTCGGAAACATGAGCTATCAAACTTCAGAAGAGTCCTTGTACTCCCTGTTCGCACAATTCGGTGACGTGCTGAGTGCACACATCATTGTCGATCGTGACACCAACCGCCCCAAGGGGTTTGCATTTGTAGAGATGGATCAGGATGATGCAGCAGTAGCTGCCATTTCCCAGCTCGATGGTCAGGAAGTTGATGGCCGTAACCTGAAAGTAAACGAAGCAATTGCGCGTCCCAGAACTGAACGCCGCGATTCCTACCGCTACTAGGCTTTAACCAAGCTATTATCAACAGAGGGACCGAAAGGTCCCTTTGTGTTATTTTACGCAGGGAACCAGCACTATTGATTGACTTCATACATAGCAGATGACTATTGATTTTGTGAGGAGTTGACCCATCCATTTCTTTGCAATCCTTTTCCTTCTATCTTGTGCAATCTTTCCTCCTCCCTGTAGTCTACTATCCAGAGGAGGAGGAAAACGTATGCGCATTGCCATCTATGGTGCTGGGTCACTGGGAACCGTTTTGGGAGCGTATCTTCATGAGCAAGGAGTTTCTGCTGACCTCATCAGCAGAAACAAGGAACATATTGAGGCACTCCAAAGGAAAGGAGCCCGGATAGTAGGCAAGCGAACAGCCACAATCCCGGTTACCGCATTGCTACCTGAAGATATGAAGGGAACATATGACATCATCTTCCTGCTTACCAAACAACTTGAGAACAGGCAAGTCGCGTCCTTCCTGGAACCATACCTCAAAGAGGACGGGATGCTCTGTACTATGCAGAACGGAATCCCTGAACCCACCTTGATGGAAATTCTTGGAAGCAATCGTGTTTGTGGGTGCACCATCGGCTGGGGTGCCACATTAACCGGAAGCGGAGTGGTAGAACTGACCAGTGATGAACATACATTCTCATTCAATCTAGGCTTGCCTGTCCCTGGACGGGAGGCAATACTTGCAGAAATCTCTGCGATACTCTCCCTTATGGGAGAAGTTACCATTGAGCAAAATTTTATCGGAGCCCGTTGGTCGAAGCTCCTGATCAATGCCTCGTTCAGTGGAGCCGCTACAGCCCTGGGCTGTACATTTGGGGATGTTGCAGCAAACAGACAAGCAAGAAAGATAGCACAGAGGATTATGAAAGAGTGTATCGAGGTAGCCAAGGCCTCTTCAGTTGCCTTGGAACCTGTACAAGGGAAAGACATTGCAAAGCTTTTCGATTATACGAATTCTCTTAAGAAGTGGGTCAGCTTCCATTTGATCCCCCTTGCGATCCGCAAGCATCGCCAGCTGAAACCAAGCATGCTCCAAGACATTGAGAAAGGCAAACCCTGTGAGGTAGATGCCATAAACGGAGTACTCAGCGAGCAAGGAAAGAAATTGGGGATTCCTACTCCCATCAATGACCAGGTAGTATCCATTATTCACCGCATCGAAGCCAAGGAGCTTCAACCATCAATGGAAAACCTGAAGGGCTTCATACTCTAGAGGATACCGAGCAGCTTCCACCAGAGCGTTTCCACTACCACAGTGGTGAAATACACTACTGCAATCATGGGAACACCCAGTTTGATCGTCTCCCTCTGGGAGTATAGGCCATTCCCCTCTCCCTGCCCCACCAGCACATTCATGTGGTGGAAGGGCAGAATGTAGTGGCTTCCGATAACCGTATATGACCAGAACACAACCACCATTGGATTGATATCCAGGGGAGCAATATAGGCTAGCAGGGCGGGAATTGCTACACCCATGACTGATAGTACGCTTCCAAGCACCATATGAACCACCAAGGTAAAGGTGGTAACGATGATCGCAAGCAGGAAAATATTGGAAGGAATGAACGAGGGAAGCACCACTTGAGCAATGTAGGCATTCATCCCGGTCTCAGCGCCTACCTTCCCGATAGCAGTTGCAGCACTGATGAAGAGGAGAACCTGGATGGGCACTTCCTTGAAATGCTTAGGCTCCAGGACTTCCCCAATGATGGGTAGGCTCATCAACACGGCAAGAAGGAAGGTGACCCAACCGATGTCGATTCCATGAAGGAAGTCCAATGACCAAACCACAATGGCAATACATAACCAGACCACCACACGCACATCTTTTTTGGTGAATGACCCCAATTCACGAGATGCCTCGTTGATGGCAACCTTATTTAGGTGTAAGGGTTTCTTTGGGGTGAATAATACTAGGAAGAGAGCCAGGGTAAGAAGGCTTGCAATAAAGGCAGGCAAGCCCATAATTTCCAGCCAGCCAAGCCATGAAAGCTCAATGCCAGCATAGGCAACCGCCAATGGACTGGTAACACTTGCTCCGGTGAGAAAAATAAGGGAAATAGGTACTGAGGAGGCAAAAACAGCGAAGCCGATAACAATTGCCTCTTTTCGTTCGATATTCGCACTCTTTATAACCACACTCATGACTGACATGATCAAGAATGCACGGGGCCATGCATGGGGAATGAGTAGACTCAGGATGAAGGTCAGTGCAAAGATTGCAATGATCAAGGTTCTATAGGATGTGACAAAATGAAGGAGGAATGAGTAGGCGATACGTTGTCCCAAAGAGGAAGAGCGAACCGCTGCTGCAATAAGGTAGGCTCCTATGATCAGGTAAGTGCTTGAGCTGGTCCAGGTAGAGAGTACGGTAGCTGGCTTGCTTACATCCAGGACGATCAACAGGACCAAGTACATACCTGCAACATAGCCGGTATGGCTTACCTGGAAAGCCCAGAAGACAACAGTCATCAAGGTAAGCGCCAAAGCGAGTCTACCCTTGCTTTCCAGTCCATCCAGAGGAAGCACGAGGATAAGCACAAAAGCGGCCATTCCTAATCCCAATCCTAGTATCCGGGTGTTGATTCCTTTGTTTTCTCTCTTCACTTCACTACCCTTTCCTCTATCTTGACGCTTGACAGCGAGAACAAAAGCCTTCACAATTCATATTGTTGCATGCAACAATATGGAGGATATCAATGCCACAAACCATTCTGGTCACCGGTGGAAGCCGGGGAATTGGAAGAGGAATCTGCCTCTCGCTCGCCGCACGTGGGTACTCGGTTATCATAAACTATGCAGGGAACAAGGAAGCTGCCTTGGAAACCCAACATCTATGCCAAGAAGCCGCGGTTGACAAAAAACAAGCCTTCTTCATCATACAAGGCGACATCTCCGATGAACAACAGCAAAACCAACTCGTCTCCCAAGCATTCTCTTTCACCGGTTCACTGGATGGGCTGGTCAATAATGCAGGGGTTGCTCCAAAAGAACGAGCAGACCTGCTGCAGATGAGCCCAGAATCGTATGATCGCCTTATGTATACAAACCTGAGAGGCCCTGTCTTTCTTACCCAGAAGATTGCAAACCGATGGAAAGAAAACTCCTCACTACAAGGAAAGATCATCGTATTCATCACCTCTGTATCGGCTACCATGGTGTCGGTAAACCGAGGCGAGTACTGCATCAGCAAGGCAGGCCTTGGGATGGCTGCTTCCCTTTTCTCAACACGTCTCGCACCTGAAGGCGCTCTCGTGTACGAAATACGACCGGGTATCATCAAGACCGATATGACCTCAGCGGTAGAGGGAAAGTATGACTCCCTGCTTGCAGAAGGGCTGGTACCACAGATGCGCTGGGGTACACCCCAGGACATCGGCAAGACGGTAAGCTCCCTATTCGAGGGTGCGCTCCCCTTCTCCAGCGGAACAGTCATCACTGTTGATGGAGGACTTGCGATCCCCAGACTGTAACAGTCTCGTATCCCTATCTCAATGCACTATGCGTTGAGATAGGATTTTTCCTTGAATTCCCGCCAAACACGCTCAAACCAGAAGGTCTCTGATGGTACTTCCCTACAGGTATCCCATCGGCACTGGAGTGAACTTGATTCATCCAGGTCTATAACCTGTACGTATGAACGCAAGGACCTCTCCTCGGGCACCATGCTATAGGTAGCCAACAAGGGGTGAGGAGTCTCTCCTTCCTCAGATACCACAAGATATGATCCCCTACTTCCACCTCCTCTCTCCAGATAGGTTTTAATGGCATACAAGTACCACCTCTGGGCCAAAACCATATGTCTCAAGCGTAGTACCTTTGGGAGATAGACAAATGGTATGTCGGTTATGCTTGCAAGCATGGATTGTTGCTCTTTCGCATCCACCAAAGCCTTTTCGACCAAGGAGTGCGCCCTGATAGGCCCAGCTGAGCGAGACATACGCTGTTGCAATAGGGATTGTTGGGTATCAAGCAGAATCTTGGCTTCCTGCAAGTTGCTTCTCCCGGCGGATGCAACGTGCTTGATGTATTGGATCAGGTCGTTGATCTGCATTTTGCAAGCCTGCAGTGAAGAACGCATAGGAGTACCATATCCCATGATCCTTATAGCAGCTCGTAGAGCTCCTACCTGACCAGCGTTCAATGCACTGCCCCCTGGTCTGCTCACACCATGACTCCCGTTCACCTCCCCAATGGGATAAAGATGAGCGATATTCGTGGACTCCCACCAGATATCTGCAGCAAGTCCACCGTTGTTGTGTTGCGCACACACATCTATTTCCAGTGGTTCCTTAGAGAGATCGATATGGTTGCTTGCATACATGTCAATTGCAGCCTGGTTGAGCAGTTGGAGCCGTTTATAGGGAGTTTCAGCCCAGGCTCCGGATGTCTGCAGGTACCCCAAGGCACTGGAAGCAACACATGTTTTGGAAAAGTCACTCCATTCGCTCTTT
>JAIMZO010000075.1 GCA_020054965.1 Spirochaeta sp.
GGGTCAATAGTGCGTTGTTCTTGGTAATCTCCAAGTCCTGCATCTGGATACTCTCTCCAAGTGCCCTGGAAACGATATCCTCCAGTGACTGGGAAAAGGCGGAGGTGGTTCCAATAATGAGTACCAAGCAAAGAACCATTCCTCGTATTTTTCGATTATGCATGAATATGCACTCCTTCTATAGTTATTTGTAATACCCCTAACTATCGTATTGAATCATATCAAGGGCAAGTACCATAGGACCATCTTCACCTAAACTACAAAAGTCGCTGTCCTCCGTCGACCGCAAGTTCCACGCCCGTGACAAAGGTAGCACGGAGCAAATAGCCTACTGCTTGTACAATATCAGGGGCAGAGCCGGTGTGCTTGAGCGGGAGCCGCTCTGCCATCTTTGCAAAGTAGGCATCATCACCACCATTGAGTACTGCTCCCGGAGAGATGGCATTCACCCGTAGCGTCGGTCCAAGGGATACCGCCAAGGTCTTGGTCTGGGCCAACAAGGCCCCCTTGGAGATATAGTATGCGCTGCGGCTTGCAGTGGGGGCCTCAATCTTGGTATCGACCATGTTAACGACCGACCCTGTGGCCCCACGCTCACGTAGATGTAAGTAGAGTGCCCTGGAAAGGAAAAAAGGAGCGGTGTTGTGAAGAGCCATCACCTCATCCCACAATGCATAGGTTGTCTCCTCAATGGAAAGGGAGGGAAAGACTGATGCATTGTTGATCAGGTGATCAACCCGGCCAAAGCAATCAACTGCTTTGGAGAAGATCGTCTGTAGTTCTTCCCTATTGGTAAGATTTGCCTGAACGATACGGGCATCGTCACCCAACGCTTTTGCTTCACTACAACTCATGTTGCAATGGATAACCACACGATACCCTTCCCCCAGCAGATGCTGGGCCATAGCAAGTCCAAGGCGCTTTGCGCCACCGGTAATCAATACAACCTGTTTCGTTTCCATATGCCCTCAACTATATAGGGCTTGTTGCCGAATGACAATTCTAGGGATATATTTATACTACAGATGGCCAGATAGCCGTCATCAACCAAGGAAATAGGAAACATGAGTAAAGACAATAAGGATTGGAAAGAAAAATTCAAGAAAAAATTGAATATTGAGCCAGGTGTCCATCTGGGAGAGAAAGAACCAAGAGGAGGAAAGAAGTTTACCTTCTCTTTCTGGTACTTCTTCATCATACTCTTAATGTTCATGGCACTGAATACCTACATGGTCAGCAGACAGAGCAACGTCACCCCAGTGGATTACAGCCAGTTCAAATCCTTGGTGGAAGATGGGACCATCCGTCGTGTCGCCATAGATGCGGAACAATACATCGGCTACCCCTTCACCAGGGACCAGGCTTTGAATGACTTGCAAACGTATACAACAAATCCCCAGATAGGACTGGAGACCAGCACCTACCTGCAATCTTTCAGCACATATAAGGTAGATGACCCTTCCTTTATTCCTCTCCTGGATGAGAATGGGATAGAGTACTATGCCAACGCACCAGAGAAACCAAGCATACTCTCATATGTCCTCTCGTATATACTGCCCTTTGTCTTCATCATTCTCTTTTGGCGCTTTCTCTTTTCAAAAATGGGTGGACAGGGAGGACAAGGAGTTCTCTCCTTCAACCAAAACAAGGCCAAGATCGTAGCAGAGGGAGACACCGGTGTACGTTTTGCCGATGTTGCTGGGGCCGATGAGAGCAAATATGAGCTGGAAGAAGTGGTGGACTTCTTGAAGCAACCTGAGAAATACACAGAGATTGGAGGAAAGATACCCAAGGGAGTTCTCCTGGTAGGACCTCCGGGAACCGGTAAGACCCTGCTCGCGAAGGCCGTCGCAGGAGAGGCCGGGGTGCCTTTCTTCAAGATGAGTGGAGCGGATTTCGTGGAGATGTTCGTGGGTGTTGGAGCTGCACGTGTAAGGGATCTATTCAGGCAAGCAAGGGAAAACAGCCCCTGTATCATCTTCATTGATGAGATTGATGCCATCGGACGCTCTCGCGTTTCTGCAGGAATGGGAGGAAACGATGAGAGGGAACAGACGCTCAACCAGTTGCTCGTAGAAATGGATGGTTTTGATTCACGTACCGGAGTGATCATCATTGCGGCAACCAACCGACCGGAAATCCTTGACCCAGCACTCCTTCGTCCAGGCCGTTTTGACCGACAGGTCCTTATCGACAAGCCCGACCTGGAAGGTAGGCTGGCAATCTTGAAGATCCATACCAAGCAAATAAAACTGGGTGATGATGTTGACCTGAGAAAGATTGCCCAGGGTGCGGCAGGTCTTTCCGGTGCTGATCTTGCAAACATTGCAAATGAGGCTGCCTTGATGGCTGTACGCCAAAACCGTAAAGTAGTGATGCAAGAGGATTTCGAGGAGGCAATCGAGAAGTCGGTTGCAGGTCTTGAGCGAAAGAGCAGATTGCTCAACGAGAAGGAGCGGGAAAGAGTGGCCTACCATGAGACGGGACACGCATTGACCGCTTTCATGACCGAGGGAGCTGAACCGGTAAGCAAGATATCCATCGTCCCCCGTGGACTTGGGGCCTTGGGGTACACCTTGCAGTACCCGACTGAAGACCGCTTCCTGCTCAGCCAAAGTGAACTCTTGGGAAATATCGACACCCTCTTGGGTGGTCGGGCAGCCGAGGAGGTCATCTACAATGAGATTTCCACCGGAGCAGGCAATGATATCAGCAGGGCAAGTGACTTGGTGAGGCGGATGATTACGGAGTTCGGCATGAGCGAGCGGTACCGGAATATCACCCTGCCTACCACCAACAGTGGCATTGCAGGAATATCGGGTGTACGTGAATACAGTGAGAAAGCACAGGAATATATCGACAGTGAGACCGCCCGGATTGTCGGGGAGCGATATGAGATGGTCAAGACAAAACTGAAGAAGAACAAGGAAGCCCTTCTCGCGATTGCAAAAGAGCTGCTCAAACAAGAGGTTCTCAGCGGAACAGAGTTCGAAGCTCTTGCAAAAAGTAAGGTCATTGACTACTCTGCATCCGTATGATCAAGAAAAAGATAGAAGATAGTAGTTTGCGTGAACATCTCGCTTCCCTGCCTGAAGATGGGCGCGAGGTGTTTTTTTTGCATAACGATCAAGTCCGTGTTACTGCAATCTCAGCGACCACACTTGTCAATCAGATGCGAGCCAACCATGAACTGGGGCTCCTGGAGACCTATGTATTGGGCCAGGCCTACCTTGCAGCCGGCCTTCTCAGCAGTACGGTAAAAGGCAATGACCGAATCCAGCTGACCATTGAGTGTGGAGGCCCCATAGCGGGTGTATATGTCGAGGCCTGGGCAGCAGGAGCGGTAAGGGGATATCTGAAACATAATCCAATCCCCCTTACCAAGCCTCTGGAAAGTTTGGACCTGAACGAACTCTATGGACCGGGCTTCATCTCAGTCTCAAAATTGCTGGAAGGACACAAGGCCCCCTTCACCGGACAGACCATGATGGCCTATGGCGATTTGGCCAAGGATCTTGCACTCTACTTCCAACAGTCAGAGCAGACCCCTACTCTTTTCAGCTTCTCTATTCACTTCAACAAGGAAGGACAGGTTACCGGTAGCGGTGCCCTGTTCCTGCAGGCAATGCCTGGGTGCGAGGAACATGTCCGCGAGAAACTCGAGGAACAGGCATATGCCCTTCCCTCCATCGGCAAGAAACTCGCCGAAGGGATGTCGATCAAGGAGTATGTAGAAGAACAGTTTGGGAGCTACGAACTCAGGCACCTGGCAAGACAGCCCCTGGGCTTCTCCTGCCCCTGTTCTCGCGAGCAATACAAAACGTACCTGAAGCAGCTGGATAAGGCAGAACAACAGGACATCCTGGAGCATGGCCCTTTCCCGCTTGAGCTGGCCTGTGTCAACTGCAACACCCACTACCATTACGAGAAATATGAACTAGATTACTTGTTCAGCGACGCAGAGGGAGAACCCAAATGATTTTCTTCGCCACTTCAGCCTTATACATGAACGACATAATTGAAGAGGAAGCCCGTAGGGCTGGTGCAACCGAGATCCGCAGCATCAGCGGTGGTGTTGAGTTCGTAGCAGACCTTGCCTCAGCCTACAGGTTCTGCCTTTGGTCAAGGACCGCTACAAGGGTACTCCTTGGTTTGTTCATGGATGACGATATCCAGAACGCTGATGAGCTCTACGAAGCATCACTGCAGATACCTTGGGAGGATTGGATAACTCCTGAGCAGACCTTCTTGGTTACCGAGACGACGAAGAACTGCCGCTACCTGAAAAATTCCCACTTTGCAACAATTCGTGTAAAGGACGCAATTGTTGACCGGATCAGGGAAAAATTTGACGGTGAGCGTCCCATGGTAGACAAGGAAGAGAGCGATGTGGTGTTCCACGTACATATCGATGGAGATGCAGTCGCATGGTATGTAGACTTCTCCGGTCGTGGTTTATACAAGCGTGGTTACCGCGCCGCACAAACCGATGCAGTCCTCAGTGAGTACCTTGCAGCATCAGTGCTATACCGCTCTGAGTGGAGGAAGGCCTTGGAGGCAGAAGAAACTGTTCCCACCCTGCTTGACCCTTTCACCGGAAGCGGCACGCTCGCCATCGAGGCAGCTCTCTGGGCAAGTGACCGTGCACCAGGATTGGTAACTGCCCGGAAGTTCAACTTCCTCAGCCTACCCTTCCATGACCCGGATCTCTGGGACGATGTGGTAGATGAAGCTGTTGAGAGAGCTGAAAAGGCAAAGGACCGCAAGATCTCCATCCATGCATGGGATAATGATCCGAAGGCCGTGGCTATTGCAAGAAAGAACGCTGAACTGGCCCAGGTTGATCACCTGATCGACTTCCGGGTACAAGACTTCCTAACCCTTACCAAGGACGATGTTCCATCCGACCATGGCTACATCATCACCGATCCTCCCTATGGACTGAGAATGGAAAGTGACGGGGATCTTCGCTCTCTCTACCGAAAAATCGGCAGCCAGCTAAGCAGCCTCTTCGGAGGATGGAACGTAGCCCTGCTGTGTGGACAGCAAGAGCTGTTGAGCTATGTTGACATGAAACCCGACCGTACCAACACGGTAAACAACGGCGGAGTCACTTGCCAGATTGCGCACTACCATGTATTCACTCCGGAAGAACGACAGCAGATGATCGAACGTGCAATCGCCCGTAAGCAGGAACGACTTGCCCAGCCATTGAGCGAGGGAGCCCAGATGGCATACAACCGTTTGGTCAAGAACATTTCTGCCATCACTCCCATCATGGAAAGCCAGGGAGTCACCTGCTACCGTATCTATGATGCAGATATGCCGGAGTACAGTGCAGCAATCGATCTGTATGAAGGCAAGTATATCAGTCTTCAGGAGTATGCCCCCCCAAGCACCATTGAGGAAGAGGCAGCACTCAGACGATTGGGAGAACTCATTGATGCCACTGAACGGGCAACAGGTATTGATCGCGAACAGATCTACGTAAAACAGCGAACTCCCCAGAAAGGCGAAAAACAGTACGAGAAGATGGCAAGCAGCGACCGGTTCTACATCATCAATGAGAATGATGCCAAATATCTGGTGAACTTCACCGACTATCTGGATACAGGAATCTTCCTCGACCACCGTCCTATCCGCGCAGAGATTGCCAAGATGGCGGAAGGTAAGCGGTTCCTTAACCTGTTCTGCTATACGGGAACCGCCACAGTACAGGCGGCCAGGGGAGGAGCACTAAGCACCGTCAGTGTTGATGCATCCGCTACCTACCTTGACTGGGCTACGAAGAACATGGAGCTTAATGGTTTTACCGGGATGAACCACTTTTTCTATAGAAGTGATTGTATCGAATTCCTGTTCGATACCTACGACCGGTACGACCTCATCTTCTGTGATCCACCAACCTTCTCAAACGGAAAGGGACGGGATACCTTCGATGTCCATCGGGACCAGGTTCGCTTGATCAAGGCATGTATGATGCATCTCGATGAGAAAGGCACCTTGATCTTCAGCAACAACTTCCGGAAATTCAAGATGGATGAGCGACTTCTTGAAGAGTATGACATCCAGGATATCTCGAAAGATACCATTGCAGAGGATTTTGCCCGTGACCAGAAGATTCACCAGACGTACCTGATCAAGCATCGTCCAATTGCCAAGATCAAGCAGGTAAAACCCGCCCCCAAGAAGGTGATTCGAAAAAAATAGTCTTCCAACATGCTCCCTGGCTTCAGGGAGCATGCTTTTGTTAGGAGTATTGCACTGTGCAAGACGTGACCCTTACCTGCCCCCACTGTAAGAGGGAACACCCCCATACCCTCACCCCGTTCATAGACCTCCAAAAACAACCAAAGCAGAGATTGGGCATCCTTACCGATAGCCTCTTCAGTGTCACCTGTCCTGCTTGCAAGAGACAGTACACGGTACTGCATGAACTGCTGGTGGTAGATGAAACTACAAAATGGGCAATAATGCTCATTCCAAACACCGAGCACGAGCAGGTGGATGGGAAGGTAACAGGTCGGGAGGACCTCGATTCCTATACGCTGAGACTCGTGAATACAACGGCCTCCCTGAAAGAGAAACTCCTGATCTGGGAGCAAGGCCTCGATGACCGCACAGTAGAGCTATGCAAGCTCTACCTCTCCCTCCAACTACAGGAAACGGAATACCAGCTCTTCTTCACGAAACAGGAAAAAGAGCTGGATACGCTGTACTTCACGGTTCTCAACAAGGATGGATCCCTTGAGGGATCCATCAGTTGTGAGCATGGTCTGTATAGTCAGCTCCACGTGAATGCAGTATCCTTCCCTCTCCAGAAAGGATACTTCACACGTATAGACAGGCAGTGGGCTGAGCAGAACATCAGAAACAGCGTTGCCCAGTAACCTTGTTGCAGGTATCGCACTGATAACAGATCTCATGCTCCATCACATCTCCCTTCACATAGCTTTCAATGCTCTTGAGCGTCGTGAGTGCTATATTCTGGAGCGCTTCCTTGGTAAGGAATGCCTGGTGACTGGTGACCAGTACATTGGGCATCGAGATCAGGAGCATGAGGATGTCATCATCAAGGATGGTGGCGCTTCTATCTTCATAGAAGAGTTCAGCCTCCTCCTCGTACACATCCAGTGCGGCACCTCCAATCTTCTTGCTCCGAATACCTTCCAAGAGTGCCAGGCTGTCAACCAAGGCACCACGGGAGGTGTTGATCAATACAACCCCGTCTTTCATCTTGGCGATACTCTCCCGACCTACCAGATGGAAGGAATCCTCTGTCAGGGGACAATGGAGACTTATGATGTCACTCTCCCTGCAAAGCTCCTCAAAACTGCAGTAGTCAACAGCAATCGATTCATTGGGAT
>JAIMZO010000076.1 GCA_020054965.1 Spirochaeta sp.
ATCACCTCATCAGCGATTTCCCGCATTTCCTCCTCCATGATCAGGAGTTCTTTTGTTCGTGCACCCATGATCACCGTCACCTCATTGCCGGCTTTCTTCATGCCTTCCACAATAGGAAAGAGCGGGGCAACTCCAATGCCTCCCCCTACACAGACAACCTTTCCATATTTCTTGATGTCGGTTGGCTTGCCAAGAGGGCCCAACAGGTTTTCGATGATATCCCCAGGCTCGAGCAGCGCAAGACGGTGGGTTGTCTCTCCCACTGCCTGGAAGATCAAGGTAATTGAACCTTTTACAGGATCTGCATTGGCTATGGTCAAAGGAATACGTTCGTCAAATTCCCCACCCATCTGCAGGATGATGAATTGACCGGGTTTTCTTGCCTCTGCGATCTCAGGGGCTTCAATCTCCATGCGGAACACTTCCTTCGATAACCGTTGTTTAGCCAAAATTTTGTTCATGTCTTCTCCTCAGCATGATATCTTGACATACCGAAACCTTCCGACAAGGATGCAGATCAGGATCATGCACACTGCACGTGGAAAATATCGCTAATGCTGTCTTACTACGTTGTATTTAGTATTCTTTTATCACTCTGTAGTGTCAAGTATGTCTTGCCCAACTCCTTTGGAGCTGGCACACTACACATAGGAGGAGTAACCATGATCAAAAAATCAACAACCATGCAAGTAACCATTAAAGAGAAAATGCGGGAAGGAACAGGACAGGCCGTCCTGAAAGCCCTCGCTGAAGAAGGCAGTGTCGCCCATTGCAGACTCTTCTCCGAGATTCGTCTGGAGAAAGGCTGCAGCATCGGGGAACACAATCATGTAAACGAGACTGAGTATTACTGGATAACCTCAGGGAAAGGCATTGTTACTGAAGTCGATGGTGACAAGGTCGTGGAGAAAGGAGACTTGGTCATCACCGGCGGTGGCGCAAGTCACGCAATCAGGAATGAGGAAGCAGAGCCCCTTACCTTCCTGGCCCTGATCATTCTCGACTGACATAGACACAAGACAGCCTGCAGAAACCTGCAGGCTGTTCTATGCAAAGGGGTGGATACTGCGCTACACGGAGTACTTTCTTACTTGATCTTTACTTCAATGGACTTTGGAAGTACTTCTTTTTTCTTCGGAAGGGTGATGGTCAGGACACCGTCGGCGAACTCGCCTTCGATCTTTTCTTCATCAATATCCTCGGGAAGACTGAAGGAACGCTCAAACTTCTTGAAGTATCGCTCACGAACCAGGTTCTTCTGCTTTTCATCTGCACTCTTCAGGTTTTGCTTGTCACTGCTGATCGTCAGGACATGCTTCTCGATATTGACACTTACCTCTTCCTGCCTATACCCAGCAAGTTCAGCTTCAATCACATACGCTTTCTCGGTTTCATAGATATCTACTGGGGGAATTTTACTTCGATTGGTGCCCCAGTCAGCCCAAAGGTCCTTAAACAAGGAATCAAATTCCGAAACAGGGTTGCTGTCATTGTACGTTACATAATATTTCATGTTGACACCTCCATATGGTCATTGTGTTTCATTTTTCTACACAAAGTAGAATGCAATCAGCGTGCCAAATTCTCATTCATCCATATATTTTTACATAATAAATATTTAATTCCTTATATTTTATTAAATTATCAACTCGTAAACTAATCTGCAACATCCATCATACATTCTCTCATTATATACCACTTTCACTTGCATTGAGTCATATTGACACAAGAGGGTCAAGAAAAAAACCTTATTGTCACCATCTGACACAATTCCTAGGAAAAATAGCGAACAGCACCCCAAAACAACCCAGCATCAGGGACTGAAGGAGTGTTTGTGTAGAGCCGGCTCACAATCCTCTCGCTGTGAGCCATCCGTCCAAAGACTTTTCCATCCTGACTGCTTATTCCCTCAATTGCCCAAAGAGAGCCGTTGGGGGCAAGTGGCTTGCCTCTCTCATCGACATACTGCGTTGCAATCTGCCCATGCTTCCCGAGTTTTTCCAGTGTCTCAACAGATGCAAAGAAATTCCCTTCCCCATGGCTGATGGGAATCAACTGTGTATCCCCTACCTGGTAGGCTCCCATCCACGGGGAGAGCACAGAAGAGACCCGGCAATGGACCAGCGAGGAGATATGGTGCCCTTGGATATTCTCAATCAATAAAGGGTCTCCCGTTTGGGGCTCTGTGACTGCTCCATGCGGCAACAAGCCAACTTGAAGCAAGGCCTGGAACCCATTGCAGATACCCCCTACCAATCCATCGCGCTCATTCAAGAGTGATTGGATCTCTTTCGTGACCAGTTCATTACGCAAAAAGGTAGCAATCAGCTTGCCCGAACCGTCAGGTTCATCGCTGGCGGAAAAACCTCCACTGAGAAACAGGATCTGGGACTCTGACAGAATCCGTGTGAATTGCTTGATGCTTGAGGCAATCCGGTTAGGGCCCATCGTGTTGATCACAAAGATCTCCGGTTCCCCGCCACAATATTCCCAAGCCCGTTCCACATCATATTCACAGTTGGTTCCCTCGAAGACCGGAAGCAGGATCCTCGGCTTCTTCTTTGGATAACGGGAATGTGTATTCAATCGCTTGTGATACTCCAGAGAGGGAATGGGTTGTTCATCCCTTGTTGGATTGACCGATCCATAGACCGAGGAGAGCGGGGAGAGCAGCCACTGTTCCACGGTGGCAAGGTCCACTGAGAAACAGGGGAAGCAGAGTTGTTCAGCCTTGATGGTACGCCCGATGGGGACCCCGATGTGCCGGTCCATTGGATCCAATTCCAGCAAAAAGGCACCATAGCGCTTTTCCTGCAGATTTTCCTTTGTGGTAAGCTCACAGCCGATTCGGTTTCCCAGTGCCATCTTTGCCACTGCTTCGGCAATACCTCCATAGCCAAGGGCATAGGCACTGAGTGCTTTTGCCTGTTTCACTTCTGCAAATAACGCAGGTAGGTCCTCTTCCTTGTCACAAGAGAGCAATACCAGCGTCGAGCCAATCCGTTTGAATTCCTGGGAAACCAAGCTATGGGCGTCAGTCTTCGATACTGCAAAACTCACCAAGGTAGGAGGAACATCAATATCCTGGAACGTGCCACTCATGGAATCCTTGCCTCCGATGGCAGCCACCGAGAATAACTTCTGTGCCTTGTAGGCACCAAGAAGTGCCGCCATTGGAATACCCCACCTCACAGGGTCAGTACCAACCCTACCAAAATACTCCTGGAAGGAGAGGTACGTCTCTGCAAGGTCACCTCCACAAGCCACCACCTTTGCAAGAGAATGCACCACAGAAGTGAATGCCCCTTGATAGGGGTTCTCACTCATCACGTAGGGATCATACCCCCAGGAAGCCAGCGTCACAGTCCTGGACTCCCCTCGTCTGAGGGGAATTGTGGATGCAATACACTGCGCTGGTGTCCTCTGGTACTTCCCCCCAAAGGGATAGTGCATAGTAGTGGATCCAATGGTACTGTCAAATCGTTGAGCCAAGGGTTGCTTGCTTGCCACATTCAAGTCTTCCAAGAGTCTCCTGAAGGCTGATGCATCAAATGGTGGAGCAGGAGCTTCCTTTTTCCTTGCTGCAAGGGGAATCGATACGGTTGTGTGCTTTGCTGCCCCATTGCTGTCCAGCAGCCTTCGCTGTAAATCGACAAGCTTCTGTCCCTGGTAGAGCATGATCAAGTGAGGGGACCCTGTAACGGTTGCCACCACGGTTGCCTCAAGGTTTTCCCCTTCAGCCAGGCGGATGAACGCCTCTGCATCGCTCTCTTCCACCACCATCGCCATACGTTCCTGACTCTCACTGATGGCTCGTTCTGTCCCATCCAAACCTGCATATTTGACCGGGATCCTGTCCAGGTCAATGACAAGCCCGTCAGCAAGCTCACCGATTGCAACACTCACCCCACCGGCACCAAAGTCATTGCATCGCTTGATCATACTGATGGCTTCTGGATTACGCATCAATCTCTGCAGTTTGCGCTCCTCTGGTGCATTCCCTTTCTGTACTTCAGCCCCGCATGATTCGAGGGATTGTGTATCGTGTCCTTTGGAGGAACCTGTGGCCCCCCCACACCCATCTCTTCCCGTACGTCCCCCCACCAACACTACCAGATCACCAGGAGCAGGTCGCTCCCGCCTGACATAGCGTTGGGGTACACAACCAAGGACAAAGCCAAGTTCCATATGCTTGGCGATGAAGTTTGGATGGTACACTTCCTCAACCAGGCTGGTTGCCAAGCCTATCTGATTACCGTAGGAGCTGTATCCCTGGCTGGAGCGTAGGGCAATCGTCCGCTGGGGGAGTTTTCCTTCCATGGTCTGGGAGAGCGGGATACGCGGATCTGCACTACCGGAGATTCTCATAGCCTGGTGGACAAAGGCCCTCCCTGAAAGGGGATCCCTGATTGCCCCGCCTATACAGGTAGCCGCTCCCCCAAAGGGTTCGATCTCGGTCGGGTGATTGTGTGTCTCATTCTTGAACTGCAACAGGTATGGCTCCAAGCCGTCGGGGGTATCCACGGCAATCCTCACCGAGCATGCATTGATCTCCTCAGAGAGGTCCAGGTTTTCCAGCTTCCCTTTCTTCTTGAGTACCTTCGCAGCTATGGTTGCCAGGTCCATCAGGCTCACTGGGTTGTCTCTGCCCAATTGATTCCTGTCCTCCAGGTAGGACGCATAGGTCGCTGCAATCTCTGGGTCTTCAATGGTTACCTTATCCAACTGGGTCAAGAATGTGGTATGCCGACAATGGTCCGACCAATAGGTGTCGATGACCCTCAGTTCCGTATAGGTGGGGTCCCTCCCTATTTCACGGAAGTGGTTCTGAACCACGGCAAGGTCCGCTGCATCCATTGCCAATCGGTAGGTAGATTTCGTCTTCTCATGATCTGTGGAAAAACGGAAATCATGGATCACAGGAGGAAACGCGGGTGGCTCAATTTCAGCTGTCAGATGCTCAGGAAGGAGAAACGATACCTCCCTTGCCTCAACAGGATTGATGAGGTAGGTCCGAATCTTCTCTTTCTCCTCTCCCGTAAACGTTCCATCGAAACCATAGATGGTGGCGCATCTGATGGTTGCTTCTCTTTCATCCTCCAGGAGTAATCGCAAGGAGAGCTGTACAGCTGCTGCTCTCTGGTCGAATTGCCCTTCATGCATCTGGATTGCCAGCATCCAATCGCTGGGAGGCAATTCCTGGAGTATCTCATCCCTTCCGGGCAACATCAGGATACGGTTGCAGAGTGACCTGAAGTCCTCTTCTCCGAGATGCTCAACATCATAGCGATAGTATATACGTAGCCCTTCCAGATTTTGTATGTCAAGAAACTGAGACAACTCAGCAGACAGTGCCTGCTCTCTCTGGCGAAACTCACGCCTACGGGTTATGTACACACGACGAACCATGCTCTTCCTCCTGCAATGCTCTCTTCCCAATATCCCTTCGATACTGCTTTCCCTCATAGGAAACAGCATCCACTGCCTCATACGCCACACGTATCGCCTTAGCCAGCGTCTCACCGGTCCCCACCACATGAAGGACCCTGCCCCCGTCAGTCAGCAAATTCCCGTGCTCATCATAGGTGGTTCCACCATGATAAAGCGTAGTATGCTGGGGAAGGTCCCTGATGGTGATCGCTTTTCCCTTTTCATAGCTGACTGGGTAGCCACCACTGGCAAGTGTCACCGAACAGGCAGATTCCTTTTTGTTCACCACCGGGACACGATCGAGGGTCCCATTCCTGCAGGATAACAGTATTTCCAATGCATCACCTTCCAAAAGGGTAAGTGCAACCTCAGCCTCTGGATCCCCGAAGCGACAATTGTATTCAATGACCACAGGGCCTTGTGCAGTAAGCATGAGACCAAAAAAGAGACAGCCCACAAACGGACTGCCTTCCCTCTTCAGTGCAGCAATGGTGGGAAGCACGATGCTTTCCATACACTCGGCTGCTACCTGTTCACTGTAGAATGGGTTTGGGGCGATAACCCCCATACCTCCGGTATTAGGTCCCTTGTCCCCATCGAAGGCGCGCTTATGGTCCATGCAACTGACCAGAGGCTTCACATGCGTTCCATCACTCAAGACAAGCAAGGAAACCTCAGGCCCACTGACAAATTCCTCGATCACGACGGTCTGCCCACTGGAGGCAAAGACCTTCTCCACCATCATCGCCTGCAGAGCCTCTTCAGCCTCCTCACGAGTCTCTGCGATGACGACCCCTTTGCCGAGGGCTAGTCCATCAGCCTTGACCACCACAGGGAAAGAACTTCGTGACAGGTACTCACGTGCTGTAATAATATCGGTAAATACCTGATAGGAAGGGGTGGGAATATGATTACGCACCATAAAAGCCTTTGCATAGGATTTACTCCCCTCTAGCCGGCTTGCCACCTTGGTTGGACCAAAACAGGGAATCCCCTGCGCCTCCAACACATCGGCAAGCCCGCCGACCAGCGCCTCATCGGGTCCTATTACTGCGAACTCAATTGCATGCTGCACTGCAAATTCAGCAATCCCATTGTGGTCATCAAGCGGGATGGAGACCATCGTTGCAATGGATGCAATTCCTGCATTATGTCCGATGCAAAACAGCTCAGTTGCCTTCTTACTCTTTGCAATTACTGCTGCCAAGGCGTGTTCACGGCCGCCTGAACCGATGATGAGGATACGCATCGTCTAGTGATGGAAGAGACGGATTGCATTGCACACCATCAGGATGCCATGCTCATCACATGCCTTGACCACTGCATCGTCACGCAGGGAACCTCCACTTTGCACAATATAGGAAACACCACTCAGGGAAGCCCGGTCTATATTATCCCTGAAGGGGAAGAAGGCATCACTGGCAAGGCTTACACCGTCAACTGAGGCTAGGATATCCCGCTTTTCCTGATCGGTGAGCGGGGGCACATCCTCACTGAAATAGAGCCCGGGGTCCTGGATCTCAGAGCGCAGATACGCTTCCACTGCATTATCCTTCTCATTCCTGCTCAAGGTTGGAAGGAAGGGAAGGTCAAGGACCTGTCTGGACTGACGCAGGTGCCAGGCATCGGCCTTTTCCCCTGCAAGGCGGGTGCAATGGATCCTGGATTGCTGCCCTGCTCCCACCCCGATGGTCTGTCCACGCTTTGCAAAACACACAGAATTCGACTGTGTATACTTCAGTGCATTGAGTGCAACGAGCAAGTCAAGACGGGCGTCCTCAGTCAGATCCTTGT
>JAIMZO010000077.1 GCA_020054965.1 Spirochaeta sp.
CTCGACTACCATATGACCATCGCATTGGCAATGGGTGCCGACTTCCTGATGTTGGGTCGCTATTTTGCACGGTTCGATGAGTCACCGACAGAGAAGGTAAATGTCAAGGGTTCCTACATGAAGGAGTATTGGGGAGAAGGATCTTCCCGTGCACGAAACTGGCAACGTTATGACCTTGGAGGGGATGGAAAGCTGAGCTTTGTGGAAGGTGTCGATTCCTATGTCCCCTATGCAGGCCCGCTGAAAGACAATCTCAACTTGAGTCTGAGCAAGATTAAATCAACCATGTGCAACTGTGGTGCACTCAGCATTCCTGAATTGCAGCAGAAGGCTCGGTTGACTGTAGTCAGTTCCACTTCCATCATAGAAGGCGGAGCACATGATGTGTTGCTCAAGGATTCCCAGGACTCGATGAAAAAATAGGTGTTGTATCATACTTCTTGCATGAAATGTGCTACAATGAGTTACTTTTGTGGAAGAAGGTGTAAGAAGTATGAATGAGGTTTCCCGAACCGGCCATGGGAAAGACCGAATGCTTTCGATCAACGACCTTCCCGGTGGAGTGGGGGTATATGAACTCGGTGATGAGATAATTGCAATCTATCTCAGTAGAGGTTTGTCCAAACTGCTCGCATACACCCCGAAGGAGTTCCACAACTACAATGAACTCGATTTGTTGGATTCCGTACATGAAAAAGAGCGAAAACGTATCAAGGCAGTGTTCCAGAAACTGAAGAGAAGCCACAAGGAATTGGATGTAGTTTTTCGATTAGAACGTAAGGAAGATCGTTTCATCAGACTGCTAGGCAGGTACAGCCGTCATCATGGACAATTCCCGGTATACTGCCTGGTGGCCAGCGACGTTTCAGAAGCACACCAGAATGCCCTTGCACTGGAAAGACAGAATACCAGGCTCCAGTTTGCATTTTCTCACTCTACCTTGGAAATGTGGGAGTATCATCTGGAGGATGATCGTCTTGTTCCCTTATCGAGAACAATTCTGGGTGGCCATGCTCCACTTGAGATTTCCAACCCTGCTGCTTTCTTGCTTGAGGAAGGCTATATCCATCCTGACTTCTCAGTGACCTTGAACCATGATTTTACACAATTGCAAGCTGGCAATGAACCAGATTCAATCCTTTTCGTCCGTAGTGCAGCCGGCTCATTCCGATGGCTGAGATTGAGTTATGCTTTTCTCTCAGATGGAGAGCAGGAACGTCGCAGAGCGATAGGTATTTTCCAGGATGTCCATGATGAGATAGCAATGCGACAGCAGGTATTAGGGGAGGATAAGGCCTTCTTTGGAGGGTTTAATCTGGATTCCGGGAAAGCGGTACTTGCAGACAATCGTGTTTGGAAGATGATGGATGGCTGTGATGATTTCTACACCATGTACGATTCAGTCATGCAAAAAGCAATACCAAAAGATTATCGTGCAGTATTCCAAGAAATTGACTCCAGTGAAAAACTCAAACATTTTGTGGAAGCTGGAAAAAAAGAACTGGCCATCGAAGCAAAAATGATGCATCCGTTCCACAAGGAATACGGCTATCGTTGGGCTAGGTTTCATTTCAGTATCTCCGTTGCAAACAATACAAAGATTGGGTACATCGCAATAAAGGATATTGAAACAAGCAAGAGGCAGGAGCAGGTACTGCAAGAGCGTGCGCATGGTGACAGTCTCACCGGTCTTTATAACAGATTTTCCATAGAGGAAATTGTCACGAGGTATTTGAGAGAGAGAGGAGGCAGTACCTTTTTTCTCATTGATATAGACCGATTTAAGCTGATTAACGATACCTATGGCCATGACATGGGAGACCGCGTTCTCAAACGACTTGCATCCTTGATGAGGACGGTATTTCCACAAGGGGCGATCATCGGTCGACTTGGTGGAGATGAGTTTGTTGCATTTATCCCACATGACAATGAGGCTGTGAGGAATGCTGGAGATGAGCTTTGTCGTGTCATCGCTCAGGATCGGACCCTTGGAATCCACTTCTCCTGTTCACTCGGTTTCTGCATCAATACAGAAGAGGGGGCGACTTTTACAGATCTCTACCAACATGCCGACCTTGCGCTGTATCACTCAAAGAACAATGGAAGAAACCAATGTACCCGGTACGTATCTGATATGGTTATGAACAAAACTCTCTGGTGGTCTAATCATGAGTGGATGCTGGACAATCTTCCCGATACGGTTTACTTGAGCGATATGCAGAACTATGACCTGCTCTTTCTGAACAAGGCAGGAAGGGAACGCCACGCACCTGATGCAAGATATAGAGGACGGAAATGCTATGAAGTTATTTTTCATAGAGACCAGGTATGCGAACATTGCAGATTACACTCACTCAGTTATGATACCTATAGTTTTTGGGAACATACTGATGAATCAGGTGGTATCTGGCTTTGTAAGGAGAAGCTGATTCTTTTCAACGAAAAACCTGCAAAGCTTGCAATTCTTGTAGACCAGCTGAAGCAAGCCAAACAGATTGCCGAGAAATGGGTTTCCTCTACAACAGAAGTACATCTTTCCCGCTCAGCATATTTCAAGGAATTGCAGAGCGGTGAATCTTCCTGGGATTATGACGTTGCTCATGATCTCTTGACGCTCTTTCTTCTCGATACAGGCAGACCATATGTAGAACAAGTGCATGGTTTTCTCAATCGAAATGCGGAAGTCGAAGCACTGCATAAAGACGATCGATCTACTGTTCGTGAAGAACTCAGGAAACGCATAGATGCACCAGACGGAAGACCGATACAGGTTCGGCTAAAGCTTTCTGGTGGTTCGTTTGTACCTGTATTGTTTACCTGGTACTCTATGCAACATCGCATCGGAGGTAAGATTATTCGTTTTTCTCCTTCTGGCTACTCATTACCTAACAATCCTCTCCTTGAAATTTTGGAACAATTCTCTGTACCACTGCTCCATATTGCCTTGGAGAATAACCAATCCACCTTGCTTTTTGCAAATAAGAAATTCCAGGAATTTGCAAAAAAAGTGTGCCAAACACTTGAGATGGACCCTCTTGGTTGGCTTCTGCCTACAGAAAAACAAAGCTTGCTTTCACGTATTAGAGCCATGCAGAAAGATCACCTGGAACATGAAACGTTCATATTGATCGGCTATGACAATCAGCACTTCTCAGTTACATGCCAATTAGGGCCCTGCTTTGGTTATGTACAAATGGTTACCTTCAGCCTCCAGGATGTAAGTCGAGAGCAGAAGCTGCAGCAACTGAACAATCGCATACTCCCCTACATAGAACAAAGCAAGGATGGAATTGCAGTATTCTCCATGGAATCGCATTCCTTGGAGTTGCAATACGCCAATGAGACCCTGGCAACAGTATTGGGATATGAGCGGGAGGAACTGATCACAAAGTATAAGGATAATGCAATACAACTCTTTTTCCCTGAGGACAGGACACTTTTGTTCCGTCATGTAGAGAGACAAAGCATGATAAATACAGTATCCGACCCCTTCAATCTACGACTTGTAGCAAAGGATGGTGCGGTACTGTGGTGCAGGATTACGTTCCAACAGAACGGGATTCAAGGAAGGGGGGAACCGTTCAGCCTTCTGATAGAAGATCTCTCAGAATCCATGCATGATGAGGCAGTACTGCAACAAGTACAGGAACAACTTTTATTTGCCTTGAACCATAACCTGGTAACAGGTTTGTACACTCATCAAAGGTTTTGCGAGGCTTGTCGTGAATTGCTTGATACCAATACAGACACTCCCTATATCATGGTATATTGGAACATTGAACGGTTCTCTGTACTGAACGAATTGCTTGGATTTGATTGTGGGAACCAAGTATTGCAATGTATCGCAAACGATTTGCGTAAATTTATGAAAGATGTTGGGGTATATGGGCATATAGAAGCAGATCACTTTGCCGCATGCATTCCCAAGGCGATGAGTATTTCCATGCATCCAAAACATGCCATAGATATAGAGCACATCAGTGAAGAGATAGGGTATCATCTCTCCCTGGTCATCGGTCTATATGAGATTGAGGATACCAGCCAAAGTATTCCGTCCATCTTGGACAAGGCGCACAGTGCTTCCAAGATTTCACGGTACCACAACCGGGAGGGGTATGCGTTCTACCAGCCTTCCATCTGTAACGACTCATTCAAAGAACAGGATGTGCTGAATGAGATGCAGCATGCATTGGACAGTGGCCAGTTTACCTTCTACCTACAACCCATCTATGACATTCAGGAAAAGCACATAAGCTCTGCTGAGGCGCTCTCTCGGTGGGTGCATCCAAACCGAGGGGTAATCTCTCCTCAACAGTTCATCCCTGTTTTTGAGAAATATGGTTTCATCACTATCATGGATCTTTCGATTCTCTCTAGCGTGTGTGCGTTTATATCTGACTATCGGATAGCTTTTCCTATTTCGATCAATCTGAGTAGGATAGATGTGAACAACAATAAGATTGTAGATCTCATCTTGGAAACCACAGCAAAATTTGAAGTGGACCACGCTCTCATCCAATTTGAGATTACGGAAAGTGCCTACATTGACAATCCTCTTCAGATGTCAGCGTTGGTCAGTGAACTGAAAGGGCACGGATTCACTATTTTGATGGATGATTTTGGCAATGGCTACTCTTCGTTGCATATGCTCTCCGCACTGCCTATGGATGTCATTAAAATTGATCGTTCGTTCATCTGCGAAATCAATGAGAACAAACGTTCCAAAGCGGTACTGTCATCAATCATACAGATGGGGAAACAACTCGATTTGCCTATGGTAATCGAAGGAGTAGAGAATGAGGAACATCATACATTCTTACGTGAAGCAGGAGCTCTCTATGGGCAAGGATATTATTATCAGAGACCTATGGAAAAGGAAGCTTTCTTGAAGTTGCTCACACATGGTTGACAGTTTTCATCTCGTTATGATATGTTCTGATTCATCGGCCGGATAGCTCAGCGGGAGAGCGGTTGCCTTACACGCAACTGGTCGGGGGTTCAAATCCCTCTCCGGTCAAAAACGCACTCTTCCTAGAGTGCGTTTTTAGTATTCAATAGAGTACTATTGCCGCCTAAAATGCTAGTGAGTATAGTAGTATCAGACAATGAGGAGATAATATGGATCTGACGCTGATGATCTGGTATTTTTTTTGTTATTCCGTCCTGGGCTACTGTATCGAGGTACTTTATTGTTCTATTGGGCAGAAAACATTGGTAAATCGGGGTTTTCTCCATGGCCCCTATCTTCCAATTTATGGATTTGGAGCAGTATTTGTCGTCTTTATTTTCGTAAAGATTACCGATAATCCAGGCTTGTTTTTTTTGATTGCCTGTATCGGTACCAGTATGCTTGAATATGCTACTGGAGTTCTTGCAGAAAAACTGTTTTCTATCAGGCTATGGGATTATTCCTCCTATCGTTTCAATCTTAAGGGGAGAGTGTGCCTGCTCAACTCAACGCTTTTTGGATTGCTCTCTCTGTTAGTCGCTTATTGCATTCATCCCTACCTCTCAGCTTTCATACTGAGTGTGGATGAAGCCGTATTGGCCCATGGAGCAATGGTAATCATGCTCCTGCTCAGTGTTGACACTACCAGTTCTGTGTTCCGTATGAGTGCATTCCAGAAACAACTTGGAGAGTTCAAGGAGAAGAGAAAGGAAATTGAGAACCGGCTGAGTATTCTCCGTAATTTCAATGGAAACAAGATGCTTGATGGATTACGCGTAAAGTTGAATACTGAATTGGATGAGTTGCGACTACGACTGAGCATATCAGCCAAACAGTTTTTAAAAGCATTTCCCTCACTCACCAGCAGTAATGAAGAAAAACGGTTGTTGCTGGAGACCCTGAGAAAAACCATACGAGAAAATGCATTGTATAGGAAGCTTCATAGCAACAAGAAAAGGAGCAAACGACGTGATGATTGAGTTACGGGAACATTATCAAGAGATACAGGAAGCCTTGGCCGATGCGGCAATACAGGCAGGAAGGAAACCAAGTGATATTAGGCTGATGGCAGTGAGCAAGACTCGCTCTTACCAAGAAATGCTGGAACTTTTCTCTTGTGGTCAGCTCCTTTTTGGGGAAAACCGCGTACAGGAAGTTGAAGATAAAGTTCCACAAATCAGACCAGAAGGAATGAGACTCCATCTAATTGGGCACCTGCAGTCGAACAAAGCCAAAAAAGCCATAGAACTCTTTGATGGTATTGATAGCGTTGATTCCCTGAAACTCGCCAATAAACTAGAGGGGCATCTATCCAAGCCTTTTCCTATCCTACTTGAACTCAAGACAGCTGAAGAAGACTCTAAGAGTGGATTCCCATCTGAGGATGTGCTCTTCTCTGCGCTGGATACCATCATGCAAAGTACATATCTACAGGTACGCGGGCTTATGACCATCGGTCCCTTGGATGGGGATGAGAAGATGGTGAGAGCGGCTTTCTCACGACTGAGAAATGCATTTGATGCGGTAAAAACACGATTCGACCCTCCACAATTTGATACCTTGAGCATGGGGATGAGCGGTGACTACCGGCTTGCAATTGAGGAAGGCTCCAATCTGGTGCGTATCGGAACGAAGCTGTTTGGAAAACGGGGGTAGCCATGCGTCGAGCTATAACAATCCTGATGCTGTTACTCTTGCTCTTTCCATTACAACTTTCAGCTGACCAGCTCAAGGGATATGAACCCTATGAAGAAGAGGAATTTCCGCTGTGGAGTTACAAAATCAGGAGGGCCGAGACGCTCTTCTTTGGTTCCATGGTCATCACACTTCCGGTGACAGCCTTACTCTACCGTTTTGCAGTGGAATCACAACTCATCAGTACACCATCCAGCGATTTGCAAGAGTTTCTGATGCAAGGATCCATTGCAGCAGGACTTTCACTGGGCATATCTCTTGCCGATTACATCATTGGTGAAGTGGGGGATGCAAATGGGCGTTAAGAAAGGAAGGGTTGACTTGGTTGTGGAACCCATGGAACACCCTGTCCGCTTGGATGTCTATGTTGCAGGTCATACTGATCTCATTTCACGTTCTACCTTGAGTGAGACAGAGACAGTGATCCAACTCAACGGGAAAGCAAGCAAGAAAAGCAAGCTTGTCAGGGAAGGTGATCATATTACCGTTCTATATAGTGAAAATTTCTTTGCTGGGAT
>JAIMZO010000078.1 GCA_020054965.1 Spirochaeta sp.
GCTCTTCCTATCTTTGTGTTTGCGCTTACCTATGATGAGACCGATTCTCAGTTTCACCAACTCAATGGTGTTACAAAGTTCATCCTCTTCCTGACGTGGATTGTGTTCTGCCTTACCACGTTCGACATACGGTTCCTGATGGTAAGCACCATCATTTCATTCTCCTTGCTCTCCCTGACAAGGATACCCCTTCGCAAGTTCTCTCCCTACATCATGGGTATGTTGACGGTAATTGCTCTAAACGCAATGTTTATCTATCTTTTTTCCCCTGATCAAGGCACCCGGTATCTTGGCAGCAGAACCATCATCCTTGGTCCTGAACATGCCAGGTATTCCCTGAGTGCGGAAACCTTGTTCTACCTGGTGGTGGTCTGTCTGAAATATTTCTCCATCTTCCCGATGGCTTTGCTCTTTGTCAGCATCACCCATCCCTCACAGTTTGCTTCTTCATTGAATCGCTTGGGGATCTCTTATCGTATCAGTTACGCAGTTGCACTTGCACTGAGGTATCTCCCAGAAGTTACCAAGAGCTATATGCATATCCTGCATGCACAGATGGCAAGGGGCGTTGACTTCTCTTCCCAGACTCCACTAAAGAAACGGCTCTCTTCAGTGGGGCGTGTGATCACACCCTTGGTATTCAGCAGTCTTGACCGGATCGATGTCATCACCAATGCCATGGTCCTTAGGGGATTTGCCCGTTCAAAGAGCCGTACCTGGTACATGCAACGAAAACTAAATTCGGTGGATTTTGTGGTAATGGCTCTCATTATGGCCCTTCTTGCAGCCAGTCTCTATTCTCGTTTTATCGGAAAGGTTATGTTTTGGTACCCTTTTTAGACAAAATCACTCTGAATATGCTGAAAATGAGGTAAGGAGCTTGACAACAACGCATCTTATCCCCATCTTATATGGATAAAATCCAAAGGGTACAGGTACTGTCCCTTGTAGGAGGCGTATAATGTCCGAGGCATTTGTGCATGAGATGGAAGAGCTTCTCGTTTCCATGAGAAATGAACTGTTGGAGAAACTCACTGAGGATAACAGTGATTTCCGGGAAATGGTGAATTCCATGGGGATCAAGGACAGCATCGATGTTGCGGCTGATGATATTGCGTTCAAGAAGATGGAAGCGATCAACAAACATGAGGCAAACCGCCTCCGCTCCATCGAGAATGCCATCGCCCGTATCCATAATGGAAAATATGGGTACTGTCTGAGATGTGGAAAGAAGATTCCAGAGGAAAGGCTCAGAGCTATCCCCTATGCTGTACTTTGCATCGATTGCAAAAACGCAGAAGAGGTCCCGGGGAGAAAATAGTCTCCTGTCTGGGCAAAAAAAAACCAGATGGAACTCCTTGTTAGGGACCATCTGGATTTTTTTACAGAAATGGATTGTTGTATTCGTTCTTGATAGTACTGGTAGGTCCATGCCCGGGAAGTATTTGCACTTCCCCGGGGAGATTGAGCAATCGTTTGCAGCTTGCCATGATCTCGGTGTAGGAACCACCTTCCAGATCAGTCCGGCCTATACTACCGGCAAACAGTGTATCACCGGTAAATATGAATTGTCCTTCCTCATGATACAAGCATACACCCCCCTTTGTATGACCCGGGGTATGCAACACCAGCAGGTGGCTGTCTTGCAAATACTGGCCATCAGAGAGAAACCCTGTTGGCCTGGGAAGCTTTTGCAACTCCTTGTCATGCATTTGAAGGAAACTCTTATCAAAACAAACCTGTTTGACATGCTCATATGATAGAGCAGAGGCTTCCTCTTCAGCTACGAGCAGCTCAAGATCAGGCCATTTCTCTATAAGGGTTCCTATGGCAGCAATATGATCCCAATGAGTGTGTGTCAACAGAATGGCGACAGGGGTGAGGTTTCGTTGGGTGATGCGGTCAATGATGAGCTGACCATCAGCCCCTGGATCGATGATCCAGGCACTGGAGGTCTCTTCATTACCCATGATGTAACAGTTCGTCTGGTAGGGCCCCACCACAAGTCGTTCCACAATCATTTCCTACTCCTTGTTGGAATAGCTGATGGAAGCTGTCCTTCCTCTGATATCCATTCCATTAAGCTTCTCAATAGCTTTCTCACAGTTCTCTTCACTCATGCTGATGAAAGAGTACTTGTCATGGATGCGGATGCTGTAAATGTCATCCCTTTCGATACCAAGCTCTGTCTGGAGGATCTGGCTCAGTTCCTTGGTGTACAGTCTCTTCATCTTGCCAATGTTCAAGTACAGTGTCCTTGCTCCCTCTGGAAGGGTCCTGGGAGCTTTCTTACGGGGTTCCTGGCTCTCCTTCTCATCCTTGGGTTCCTCTTTCTTTGCAGGAGCTTCTCGCTTTGCCTTCGGTGCTGGTCTTGAACCAGCCTTTTTCGGGGTATTTGCCTGCAGGACTTCCCTGAGCAAATAGGCCATAAAATAGCCACGAAGTGTGAATGGGACATTCTTTTTGATCAGACGCTTGAGTTGTTCCAATTCATCAGGATTCGGGTCAGCCTTGGTTTTACCAGCAAGCAGCTGGATGGTGTCAATTACCAGGTCGTCGGTCGGGGTGCTCTTGTTGTCAATAGCCATGAGCAATTCTCCTTGGTTCGTAGAGCCTCTTGGTCCGTGCCAGCGGAAGGGCTGAATGTTTAAATTTTTTTGGGAACAGGCTCCCCCGTCCCCCCGCCTCATAGGGGGTGTGGGAAACGTGGTGGGCATAGCTTCTGCCCATTTGAGACAGAAGTAAGTGGATACCGTTGTGGTCACACTCATAGAAGAGGGTACATGCTGGCACATGTAAGCAAACGCTCTCCAAATCTGTCGTGGAAAAGAATATGGCAGCATGAATAAACCATTCCCATCCCAAGGCAGTTTGTATCCAGAATACCGAACCTCTTCTCCCTTTGTCAAGGAACGATGAAAAGGATGCATGCTGGTTCTTCTCTCTTTGCCTAGTAGCCCCCCTCTATGATACTATCAACTATGGGCTCATTACAGGCAGATATCCAGGAAAAACAGAAAGCGATCGAACAGCACCATGAAGATTTACTTGCTTTATACATGGATTTGGCAAAAAGCGTTTCCCTGATAGAGGAAAACGTCAGTCTTGGGTATGCCCGCAGTGAATATGAGCAATATCGGGACACCCGCCAGAAATGGGAAGAAGCGAAACAATCGTTCGAACAGGTACGTGTATATATTCAGCAGATGCAAGATCGTTCAAGAAAAGTGAAGGAGATTGCTTTTGACATCAAGGCACTTGCACAACCAAAACGTAAAGTCCATGCCCAAATTGGCGCCATTGCCTATGAGGCTTATGGTTCAGAGTCCCTTCCCGGGTACATACAGGAGGTTTGCCAACCACTGTTTGAGGAGCACCAGAGAAAGACCCGGAAGATTGAGGAGCGCCTTGGGTCCTACAAAGGGAAGTTGGGAAGGCAGATCCTGCATCTGCGTCTCGATGCAGCAAGAAGGCAGATGGAGGGGTTGCTGTCAAAAGCAGGGGAGACCCTGGTAGCTATTGGGTGTGAAGCCGACCTTCCACTCAGCCGCCATCCTGAAGTTGGCAAGCAGCTTGAACGGCTGAGAAAGGAGGAATCTGCGCTCAAACAAGAGATGGAGCTGCACCAAAGTGCAATTGCACGACTTCGTAGTGAAGAGGTGCAAAGCCCAAAATCGCGGTTGGAAGAACTCTCTCAGGCTATGAAAAAGGAAGAGAAAACGTATCAAGGAGCGGCCCACTTGTATGGGAAAGCTCTCTATGAATCCCTTCCAGATTCAGTGCATGCAGGGATGGTAGGACAGAAAGCGATCTCCTTGATGGACCAGATTACACTTCATCGGTCCCGGATAAGAACATTGGAAGAAGAGATCAAGAATCTACAAAACTTGATCAAGGTACAGGAGTTGGAAGCACAGATTGAACTGGAAAAACAAAAGATCGACCACTTACAGACGCAAATTGAGACATATAACCGGCAGATTGCCCAGGTGCATGCATCCATCCGGCTCAAGCAGAACAAGATAAACGAGTTGTTGCCCATGAAGGAACCTGAGAGCGATGGCTGAGAAACCCAAACCTCCAAAACAGCTCACCCTTGACCTCGAGGGAAAGGAAGAGAAGCCAAAGCAAAAGAAGGGTACCTCATCCCACAGGGTAGTACTTGATGCTTCAGCCCCGTCAAAAAAAACCAGTACAACAAGAAAGAAGCCAACCGTCACCACACGCAGCATTACAGTCAGGATTCCCTCTGACAAGCAACCTGCGGTAAAGCCCGAGACCAGGGTTCCTCCTGCAAAGGGAAAGCCAACTCCCCGTACTGCTGATCAACCGAATCCCCATGTGGTGCAGACAAGAACCCGCAAGCATCCTGCAACCAAGACATCCAAGCCCAAGAAACAGCAGGTTGTGCCTCCTAAGATAGGCAAGCGTACCTCCTACCGTCCTCCTCTCTCTATGCGCCTTTTGCTTCCACTACTCATCGCATTGCTGGCATGTACCGCTCTTATCCTCCTCTATGCACACTATGAGAAGCCTGCCATTCTTGCCCCTTCTCCACCGGTGGTGGAGGAGCGCGATGTTGTAGCACTGACCATTGAGAGTGGAATGACCGCTCGTACTGTCAGCCTCTTGCTCGAACAGTTGGGGGTAGTTGAGGATGCGCAGGCGTTTCTTGCCTACCTGGTGGAAGAAGAACTTGCTACGGTGATTCAGACTGGTACCTATATAATGGGACGTAATCTGTCGTTCAGTGAAGTTGCATCCATGCTTGCAAATACTGAGAAAACCATGGATATGACCATTCCCCCTGGTTTCACAATCTCTGAGATTGATGACTATCTTGCAAACAGACTGGAAGGGGAGTCGGGTATTTTCATTGAAGCAGTCAATGATTTGGCATCTGCCTACCAGCTCAGCTTCACTGAGGGGTGGTTATTGAGCGGAACCTATACGGTTCATCGTAATCGTGCCGGAGAGGAGTTGGCTCTGGCAATGTATCAGAAGATGCTGCGTGAACTGCAAGGGCTGTTGGACTCACCTCTGCTGGAACGCTACAGCATTGAGGAGCTCTTGATTGTAGCCTCCATGATCCAAGCCGAGACACAGGATGTGACACAAATGGAGGGGATTTCCTCGGTTATCCATAATCGTTTGGAGAATGGTGAGCCATTGGGAATTGATGCAACCACCCGCTATGAGATCGGTGATTGGGAAAACCCGATACCAACGGAAGCCTTGGAGACAAAGAGCCCGTATAATACGCGGAGAAAGGCAGGCTTGCCACCATCAGGGATTTGCAGCCCTGGAGTTGATGCGCTTGAGGCAGCTTTCTTCCCGAAGGACTCTCCCTATTTCTACTATCTACATGGGTATGACAAGGCAATCCACTATGCCGAGACCTACGAAGAGCATAAGCAGAACATCAGTCTGTACCGCTAGCCTGCTGTCTCTTGGCCAAAAGAAAAGAGTAGACCAATGGGAATGTCACCATCGCTGCGATGCCCAAAAAGAAAATCCAGACAACAGAGAAATCAAGGAGGATGACCAGGATGAAGAACAGGCTGAAGAAAGTCCAGATCCAACCGGCAAGACGATGGGTCTTCTTCCAGTTCTCCTCATCGGCCAAGGTCCATGGCAGCTTTATGCCGATAGTGTAGTTCTGCTTGATCTTGGGTAGATAGTTCCCTACCACCAGAAGCAATACACTTACAGATAAAGGCACAACCTTTTCCACCCGGAACGGTTGTCCAAGTGCGATAAGGAGAGAGAAGGGAACAATGAACAGTGTCAGCATAGCGATGGTCCATCGTGCTATATGATACAGTTTGCTGGAGGTATCTCGCTTTGGGTCGGTTTTCACCGCAAGTTGCACAAAAATATTGAGTAGTGCCAACAACAATGGCATGCCGAATGCACCGAAAGCCTTGCTCGCATAATGATCGGGCCGCCCCTCTGCATTGAAATGTATGGGGACCTGGTCAGGCAACCGCTGGTAGACAGCAACCGAGAAGAGAATCGGGACCAAGCAGATAATGGTCGTGACTATGAGAGTTCTGTCAATGAGATGGTTACGGTTTTTCATCGATACCTCCGGTAAACTGGGCACACCAAAGTATGATTTCCTCAAATACTGAGGCATTGAGTTCATAGTAGATGAAGTTCTTGTATTTCGTCTCTGTGATCAGGGAAGCTTTTTTCAACAAGGAGAGATGGTAGGAGACGGTAGCTGCAGAGAGGTTGGGAAACTGCGTAGCAATCTCTCCCGCACTCATGCGTTGTTTCTTGACAAGGGAGAGCATCTCCCTTCGCTGGGGATCGGCTATCGCTTTCATGGTTTCTGAAAACCCCATGGTTACTCCTATTTCGAAATAATTCTAAATAGATAGTATCCTTCTCCTCACCATTGGTCAAGCGTATTCCTTATCTGACTCTTAGGGATATACGTTTTCCCTCTACAGCGGAATTTCTTCAGCACTTCTTGTGCTACTGGAAGGTAATGTTGTAGGTTCAATCCAGGGGGGCCTCGTATGAATGAATACACACAAAGGAACGAGCAATGAGCCCGATACTTGTTGATGATGTGGTGAAGCATATCCTTACCAGCAAGGTATATGATGTTGCAATTGAAACCCCCACTTGCCTATGCTCCTCGCTTAAGCAAGGAGAAAGCCTGTTCTGTGTACCTGAAATGGGAAGATCTGCAGAGTATTCACAGCTTCAAACTCAGGGGAGCCTACAACAAGATTGCTCATCTCAGATGTGAGGAGAAGAGCCGGGGAGTCATTGCCGCAAGCGCGGACAACCATGCGCAGGGAGTTGCCCTCTCAGTGCAAAAGCTTGGCATTGATGCCTTGATCATCATGTCCAAGACTACTCCGTCCATCAAGGTTGATGCGGTTCAGGGTTTTGGGGCAAAGATTGAACTGTACAGCGATAGTTACTCCGAGACCTACGCATACTGCAGGAAGCGGATAGTGGAAACCGGAAGGACATTCATCCATCCCTTTGATGACCCTCTGGTCATTGCTGGCCAGGGAACGATTGGCAAGGAGCTCATGGAACAGCTCAGTGAGGTCACCCCTATATTTGTAGGGGTAGGGGGAGGGGCCTTATCAGTGGGATTGCAAGCTATGTGAAAGCACTCAGGCCACATGTACAGATCATTAATGTGGA
>JAIMZO010000079.1 GCA_020054965.1 Spirochaeta sp.
CCATGGCGATGGCAAACCCAAGAAAGTAGTTTTTCTTCAGGGAGTCTTCCTTCAAGAAAAAATGTGTTGCCAGAAGCGTAAAGAACGGTGCAGTTGCAACAATTACCCCTACATTACTTGCACTGGTATAGACCAGAGCAGTATTCTCCAGATAGTAGTAGAGGAAGATTCCCATCGTTCCAGCAGCTGCCACCAGTGCCCGATCCTTGATTGAGGTATAACCCACCCTTCTGGGGTTTATTGCAAAGAGAAGGGACAACCCAAGAAATGAGCGGACCATCAGGATTTGGGCAGGTGTAAAGGCAACCAAGAGCAGCTTGGTCGAAACAAAGGTAACAGCCCAGAATGCCATGGTACTGATCACCGCAAGATGGCCCAGTACCCGGGCCTTCGGCAACACAACGATAGGTTCATCCATAATGGCTGGCAGTGTATCCTCAAAGCTTCAGCTCTGCAACTAATGGTGGTATACTGATCATGCAAGAGGAGGCGCCTATGATGACCTATCGAAAGGAACTCTGGTTTCACCTCAATAAACGACGAGGACTCGTCAATATCACCAATGCTGTCCAGGAAGCAGTTGATGAGTGCGGAATTAGAGAAGGACTGGTCTTGGTCAATGCAATGAACATTACCAGTAGTGTGTTCATCAATGCCGTGGAAACAGGATTGCATGAAGATTTCGAGATTTGGCTAGAAAAGTTGGCCCCTGAACTGCCCTATGAGCAGTACAAACACAACACAGAAAAGGAACATAATGCAGATGCCCACCTCAAACGATCGGTCATGGGACGAGAGGCGGTCATTGCAATTACAGGAGGAAAACTCGACTTTGGCTCCTGGGAAGAAATCTTCTACTATGATTTTGACGGCATGAGAGACAAACATGTCCTCATCAAGATCATCGGAGAATAGATCACATCTGAGCGCGGTAAGCAGCAAGGCCTGCTTCAATGCAGGCTGCTGCCCTTGCCAGATCATCGGTGTTGAGCACGTAGGCAATTCTTACCTGTCGGTGCCCCAACCCTTTGGTCACATAAAAATCCTCACAAGGGGCGACCATGACTGTCTCCCCATTCAAATTGAAGTCGCGAAGCATGAATGTAGCAAATGACTCTGCATCATCCACTGGGAGTTCTGCCACAAGATAGAAAGCACCCTTCGGGTTGCTCACTTTCACCCCGTCGATCTTCTCTAACGCATTTACAATGAAATCCCTTCTCTTCTCATACTCAATCTTTACTTCACGAAGATAGGAGTCATCAGTACTTAACGCAGCAAGAGCAGCTACCTGCTCAATGTCAGGAGGACACAGGCGGGCCTGGGAGAGCTTGAGTGCATTCCCCAGGACTTCCTTGTTCTTGCTCACCAAGGCACCTATCCGGGCTCCACACATGCTGTACCGTTTTGAGAAACTGTCAACACAGATAACCCGGTTACTGAACTCCTCAAAGGAAAGGACACTGGTGAACTCCTTCCCGTCATAGCAGAACTCACGGTATACCTCATCGACAATCAGGAAAATGTCATGCTTCTTGCAGAGATTCAGAAGCTGCAACAGCTCATCCTTCGTATAGACATGTCCCGTGGGATTATTGGGACTACACAGGAGAATTGCACCAGTTTTCCTGGAAATCTTCTGTTCAAAGGCACTGATATCGGGAAGGGAAAACTCCTCATCCATATTGCTGGTAACGGGGACCAGGTCAACCATCGCCGAGTGGGCGAAAGAGGAGACATTGGTATAATACGGTTCAGGAATAATGATCTCATCATACGGATCACAAAGCGTCATGAATGCAAACTGAAGTGCTTCACTTCCACCGGTGGTTATGAGGATATCCTCAGCATCCACATTGAGCCCGTACTTAGCATAGTAAGCAGGGAGCGCTTCACGTAGTTCTTGCATCCCCTCACTGTTTCCATAGGCAATAATGCTCTGGTCATAATTACGAACTGCCTCGATGACCTGTGGAGGTGTTTTAATGTCGGGCTGTCCGATATTCAGATGATACACCTTTATCCCCCGGTTCACTGCATCGCGAGCGTACGGAGAAAGACGACGGATGGGAGAACACTGAAAAGCTGAAATTCTATGTGACATGTGCATGGTAATAACTCCAGATGGTAAAATAAAAGTACAACTCACCCCCTGATGAACGATCAGATGGTGGGAGGTAGGTGTAACCCGGACAACAAGATCTACTTGCTCTCCGGGTTACTAGCGCTAGCTCCCGGTTTTGGCTCTTGCGCCTGGGCTTGGGTGTTATCGATCAGAATCTGGATGAATTTACGGTTATCAAGCAGTGGACTGATGGAACGGCCGTGGTGCAAACGGCTGATAACACGAGCAAACAGCTCTGTTATATCCGCTTGCACATACCACTCTTTATCGAGCAAATCACGCCCGTGGAATACGGAGTTTGTACCGATGATCCGATAGAAGATACCTTCCTTATAGGCCATATCGAAATCTTTTACAGCTCCTGCATTGAAGAAAGGAAGACTTACCATACAGATGATCTTTTTTGCACCAAGGCTCATCAATTCACGCATTGCGATGATCATGGTCCCACCGGTTGCAAGCATATCATCAGCGATAAGAACAGTCTTTCCCTTCACATCACCAAGCAGGTTGATACTTTTGATATTGGAGTGTTTTGCATCACGACTCACAATGGAGTAATCGCGTTCCTTGTACAACATTGCCAATGGGCGGTGCAAGGCTTGGGCATAAAACTTATTCCTGCTGATCGCCCCGGTATCGGGGGCAACCACCACGAGATCAGGATCACTGAAATCAATGATTTTGCGAAGCGCAATCAGAACCTGGTAGGAAGCATGCAGATTTTCCAGATGAAGTGTTGAGAAGCTGTTCTCAATCTCGCGGCTATGGATATCAAGGGTAATAATGCGTTCGACTCCCAGCATCTCACACATGTGGCCGAACATGGCTGCAGTAAGTGCTTCACGTGCACCTTTCTTATGTTGCCGTGAATATGGGTAGGTAGGAAGTACCAGCGTAACACTCTCAGCTCCTGCAAGTTGGAGAGCATTGATGGTGGTAAAGAGGAACATAAGATGGTCATTGACCGAAAGGCTAACCGGTTCATCAGAGCCAGCAACCTTAACAGGTTCCATATTGGATACATCATAGACAATGAAGATTCTCAAACCCCTGACTGCATCAAGAATCTCAGCCTTCTCTTCCCCATTTGCAAACTTGGTATATTTTACCTTAATGGTAAAATCAGGACACTGGAACGTCGTCGGGCATTTGCTTCTCGGGATTCGCTTGTTGTTCAAGTCATCCATCAATGTGACGGTCTTGAGAATCTCATCCTCACTCATCCCATGACGCTTAGCCAATGCGCTGGACAATTTTTCATACCGTTCCAAATAGAGACGACGGAGGTGTTTTACCACCTTTCCCGTAAAATATTCCGAACCTGGGCCCGAGATAATCCCAAGTTTATGGGGTTTGATGATGCTCATGGCTGAACCATACAACAACACTGCCGAAAGTTCAATCCATTACAAGATGGCAGCACCACCACAAACAAACGATTTTCATCTAATCGATTGGGTTCTACTTTACCAACGAGACAAAAAATTGGTACGGTACCAATGATATGAATACCATTGTGATCTTTTTCCAGATTGTCGGCAGCTTGGGTCTTTTCCTCTTTGGAATAAAACTCCTTAGTGAAGGCCTCCAGAAGACTGCCGGTGACAAGATGAAGGCAGTCCTTAAACTCATGACCAAAAACCGGTTGGTATCCATCCTTACCGGTATGATTATTACCATTATCATCCAGAGTTCTTCAGCAACAACGGTCATGGTAGTAAGTTTTGTCAACGCAGGACTGATGGGGCTTACCCAAGCCATCGGAGTCATCCTCGGTGCCAACATCGGTACCACCTTTACCGGTTGGTTGGTGGCACTCTTGGGGTTCAAGCTTGACATCACCGTTCTGGCACTCGTTTCGATTGCCTTTGCCGGTCCACTGATGTTCAGCAAGAAAGCACAGCAGCGTGACATCGCAGACGTATTGCTGGGGTTCGGCATACTCTTCCTCGGCCTGAATTTTATGAGCCATTCAATCCCGGACATTACCGATAATGTGGATGCCTTGGCATTCCTGTCTGCAATCAACAATGATACACTCTGGATTAACCTTCTCTGCATCATCCTGGGGACTGTTATCACGATGGTAGTCCAGTCCTCTTCCGCTGCCATGGCAATGACGCTTACCATGGCATACAACGGGTGGCTTGGCGTTAGCGCTGCTGCCGCCATGATTCTTGGCTCCAATATCGGAACAACCATCACCGCATACCTTGCTTCCATTGGGACGAGCACCACTGCAAAACGTGCTGCCTGGGCACATATCATTTTCAACGTCTTTGGAAGTGTGATCTCCTTGATCCTCTTCCACCCACTGCTGGCGTTTGTCAATTGGATCACCCCGGGCAATATCTATGCACTCTCCGGCACTGCACTCAGTAGTCAGCTGCCACTCTTCTTGGCCATGTTCCATACGGTATTCAATGTTATCAACACTATCATTTTCTTCCCCTTCGTTGATCAATATGCCAGATTTATCAAACGCCTCGTACCTGCGAAGGCTGAGTATGACGAAGGAACCTACCACTTCAAATATATCGGTGGTATCTTCATTGACAGCCCTGAAATCTACATGCTGGCAATCCGGGATGAAATCAAGAAGATGGCAAACCTCGCATGTAATATGCTTACCCGGTATCGAGGGATGTTCAACAACCCAGGCGCAAACATGGAAAGTGATATCCAGGCAATGAAAAAGGACGAGGAGTATGCCGACCAAATGCAGGAACAACTTTCTGATTTCTGCGTACACCTTCTGCAGGACTCCCAAACCCCTACCAATGCCTCTTCCCTCAACTGCCTTATCAGGGTCATGGATGAACTGGAATCGGTAACCGACAGTTGTTTCAACCTGGCCATGCTCAGCCAGAGACGTTTTGCCCAAGGTTGGGTCTTCGACGAGGAGACTGACAAGGACCTCAAGGCTTACCAGCAGATTGTTCAGGATTTCCTTGACTACATTCGTGACCGGATGGACAAGACCCTTACCAAAGCCGAAATGCAGATGGCCAATGAGTATGAGGAACAGATCAACAGCTACCGTAACCGGCTGAGCCAGACTGTCCAGGAACGGCTGAGTAGGGGAAAGGCTGATGTCCGCGTGGAGCTCTTGATCCTTGAGAAGATCAGACACCTCGAGCATATCGGTGACTACTGCACCAATATTGCCGAAGCCTACCACCAGGCCGTGAAACATACTCCGATGCTGCAAAAACGCAGTGACAAGAGTGTCTCAAACCTGTAAACATTTCTTTTAAAACCATAGGGAAAAAGGACCTTCAAGGTCCTTTTTTCTTGGTTACCCTCTTTTGGTATCCTAATACAGGACGGTCTCAACCCCTTCCAGTCCACTAAGCTCCTGATACGCTTTCCCAAAACCGGCAAGTACATCATCACACCCGCTTTTCATCATCGAGACAAAGAGCCGATCTTCATCCAGGCCAAGGTTGCCCGTGGTCCCAATACTGCTTCTGTTCATGATGGTCTGCAGGGGATCAGCCTTAGCGACCTCCTCCAGATGCAGCCCTACATCCTTGTAGGTATCACGGAAGTTCTTTCCTTCAAGCACTCCCTGGAGAACCACATCGGTGGCATACAGCTCAGGGGTACATCCTGCAATCAAGGCATCCTCATTGACTTGCAGTCCATCCATCATCCTGCCGAAAATCTGTACCAACTGCCATGTGGCCTTTGTCCCAGCCAGCAAAGGCTCCTTGGTATCCTGGAAATCACGGTTGTAGCCGGAAGGGAGGCTCCTGATAATCGATTTGACCCTTGCGGCGCAGCTGGAGACCACTGAGGAACGACTTCGTGCAAGCTCAAGTCCATCAGGATTTTTCTTCTGCGGCATGATGGAAGAACCTGTACAGAGCTCCTTGGGAAGGGAAAAATACCCGAACTCAGGAAGGGTGAACAGGATCAAATCCTGGGCAAGCTTGCTCAGGGTAAGTGCAATATAATCACAACCATCGAGCAGGATTGCCTCAAACTTACCCCTGCTGTTGTTTGCATACAGTACATTGTTTTGCACACGGGTGAAACCCATCTGCTCGGCAGTGAATTGTCTGTCCAGCGGCAAAGGAACTCCATAACTGGCCGCTGAGCCGAGAGGGCTTTGGTCGAACAGCCAAGAGAGGTGCATCAGATGCTGTGCCTCATCATAAAGCTCCTCAGCATAGCTTGCTGCCCAGAGGCCAAGGGAAGATGGCATGGCAATCTGCATATGGGTGCGCCCCGGCATGGGAACCTCTGCATACTTTTCTGCAAAGGAGAGCAGCGTCTCACAGAGCTCTCCGGTAGCCCTGCAGAGCTTCAGGGTGAATTCACGCATCCAAATCCTCAGGGCTGTCTGTACCTGGTCGTTCCTGCTCCGTCCTGTATGAATTTTCTTCCCCACCTCACCATACTCTTCAGTCAGGAATCCCTCGATAGCCGTATGGCAATCCTCATTTTCCTTGGTAATGGGAAATGAGTCTTCCATTTTGAGGGAAATGACTCTTTTCAAGCCCTCTTCCAGGGATGCAAGTTCCTCTGCATCCAGGATTCCTATATGATGCAATCCTCGTGCATGAGCGATGGACCCCAGACAATCGGCGATAACCAATTGCTGGTCCAGAATGTAATCGTTGCCGACGGTGAATTCCTCCATCAAGGAATCAAGTGAATAATCTTTCTGCCAAAGCTTGGACATGTGTGTACAGCCTCCATGAATGAGGAAAGTCTATTGGCTATCACCATGCCTGTCAATTGAAGCAAAGACACATCATTCCAGACTTCAGTACCATGAGATATTTTGTACTTGCCATATTACTTACCATGTTTCTCTGTATTGGATGTGGGTGCGACCACCAGGGGCCTAGCCCCATCAATCTATTGAGTGCAGTAGACAGCACCCCTCCTACCCTGCTGGCAATCAGTTCTCTCGACCAGTATTCTGCACTTCTTCTCTTTGATGAACCCATTAATGAGCATGAAGTCCTCCTCCAAGCAAGAGGAAATGGGATTGCAAGCAAGCTG
>JAIMZO010000080.1 GCA_020054965.1 Spirochaeta sp.
ACAAGCCGCGGAATTACCGGAGCCTGGGCCAGCGGAATCCGGAGTGCTGAGGGAATCCTTGAGACCTTATAAGGTATGATTAAAGCGGTTATTCAGCCAATTGGAAGCAAGTGCTACCCATTGGCGACACGCTTCGTGAGGGGTACCCACCTCCTCAGTGCACATTGACAGGCCATGGTCCCCGCTTTCGAACAGATGGAGTTCATAGGGGACCTTTGTTTTCTGCAGGTTTACAGCCAGATGGAGGCTATTCTCCACCGGTACACTCTCATCATTGACGGTATGCCATATGAACAGGGGAGAGGCATCCTTGGTTACTTGGTTTTCCAGGCTCAGGAGTGAACGTAGTTCCGGGTCTTTCCCACTCACCCAGCCAAGGCTCTCCTCATGGGCATATTTTCCACCACTGATCACTGGATAGCAGAGTATTGCAGCATCCGGTTTGTTGTTCTCATCCACAATCTTCTGCTTTGCAGTGAGCATGGGGTGCTTATGCAGTAAGGCCAAGGATGCTGCAAGATGACCACCAGCGCTGAAACCCATGATGGCAATTCTTGTTGGATCACACATCCATTCAAATGCATGCTCACGAATCTTGATCAAGGCATCACTGGCTTCCAGCAAGGGATTCAGGTCCTTGGCCGCTTCCTGCACTGAATAGTCCAGTATGAAGACATTGTAGCTCATGGAAAGGAAGTACAACGCAACCGGGTCACGTTCACGTTCAGAGCGAAACCGATAGCCACCCCCTGGGCAGATGACAATTGTCGGGCGAATATTCCTGATCCCTCCATCTCCGGTGATATCCTGGAGGTATCCTGTAAGTGGAACCTGGTTTGGGCCTACAGCAATCTGTATTATTTTCATAGGTGTATCCTACCACATCCTTCACCACTTTGAGCAGGAAAAAGGTACGTGGGGCATCCAGATGTGGTATCATCATGACATGCATACTTCTACACTCTTTGACCTCAATGGCAGGGCTCCCCTGAAACAGGCTCTTCCACTAGCCATCCAGCATGTGGTTGCCATGATAGTTGGCTGTGTAACCCCAGCCTTGATCCTAAGCCGTGTTGCAAACCTTGCTCCACAAGATTCCATCATTCTTGTCCAGGGAGCATTGGTAATAGCCAGCTTGGCTACATTCCTCCAGCTCTTTCCCATTGCAGGAGTACTCGGATCAGGACTCCCAGTCATCCTGGGAGTGAGCTTTGCGTATCTGCCGAGTATGCAAGCCATTGCATTGGGATATGACCTAGCCACCATCTTCGGATCCCAGTTGGTAGGAGGGATTGTAGCCTTTCTGGTAGGCATATTCGTAAAACAGCTCAGAAAATTTTTTCCTCCCCTGATTACAGGAACGGTGGTATTTACCATTGGACTTTCCCTCTATCCTACCGCCATCAACTATATGGCTGGAGGGATTGGGAGTCCTTCGTATGGCTCGCCACTGAACTGGACTCTCGCATTTCTCACGCTTGCAGTGGTAACCATTCTTAACCATTTAGGAAAGGGAATCTTCAAGCTTGCATCCATCCTTATCGGCATCATTGTGGGTTATGGACTTTCTCTTGTTTTTGGCATCGTGGACTTCTCCGCAATCTATGAAGCAAAGTATTTCCAGGCACCTCAGCTTATGCATTTTGGTATCAAGTTCGACATTGCTGCTAGTTTTTCCATGGGTATACTGTTTGCCATCAATGCCATACAAGCCATCGGTGATTTCACAGCAACAACAGTTGGGGCAATGGACAGGGAACCCACGACGAAGGAACTGAGAGCAGGAATAACCGGTTATGGCCTTACCAATATCCTGGGCTCCTTCATGGGAGGCCTTCCCACGGCAACCTACAGCCAGAATGTTGGTATAGTTACCACCACCCGCGTCATCAACCGGTTCACCCTTGGCCTTTCTGCCTTGATCCTCCTGCTTGCGGGACTGATCCCGAAGTTCAGTGCCGTCCTGACCACGATTCCCCAGAGTGTGCTCGGGGGTGCAACTATCAGTGTGTTTGCCTCAATTGCCATGACCGGTATGAAACTGGTAGTATCTGAGGAGATGAACTACCGAAATACGTCGATCGTAGGGCTCTCTGCAGCACTGGGTATCGGAATAGCGGAATCGTCGGCTGCCCTGGCGACTTTCCCCGTTTGGTTCCAGACGGTGTTTGGACAGTCCCCGGTGGTTATCGCGACAGTTGTAGCTGTTGCCTTGAATATCATGTTACCGAAGAGGGACTAGATGGAACGAGTCATACTTGATGTTGATACCGGTCTTGATGATGCGGTTGCGCTGTTTCTTGCAGCAGGATTGGACACACTTCATATTGAGGCTATCATAGCCACGAACGGAAACGTAGGATTGGAGAAAACCCTTGAGAACACACTGAATATCGCTGAGACTGCTGGTTTGGATTGTCCGGTCTATAAAGGGGCCGCAAAGCCCCTGGTGCGAGAGCCTGTTGCGGCAGGGGATTTTCACGGGGAGTCAGGCCTTGATGGTCCTGTTTTCCCACCTCGACAGAGACAAGCAGTACAGGAAGAGAGCGGCATCGATGCCATGATCAGGCTCCTGCATACACATCCAGGAGAGATAACCATCATCAGCGTTGGGCCACTGACCGATCTTGCATTGGCTATGCAGAAAGATGGAGAGGTAGCACAACTTGCCAAGCAGATTGTCATCATGGGAGGCTCTTTCAGCAATGGAAATGTTACGGCATTTGCTGAATTCAACACCTATGCAGACCCGGAGGCAGCACAGATTGTCTTCTCCAGTGGTGCCAAGTTGGTGCTCTTCCCCCTCGACTGCACCAGACAGGTGACCTTGAGCCCCTCACGCCTGGAAGGCTACCATGCAATCAAGACAAGGTCGGCACAGGTATTTGCCGCTTGCATGGACACCTACCAGGCCAACTATACCCGCCAGAAACAAGGCTGGCCACAGATGCACGACCCTTTATGTGTGGCATATCTAGCCGACCCCAAAAAAGTCCAGACCGAGTATAAGCACGTCTGGGTTGATTGCCAGAGGGGACCTTCCTATGGAAGGACCATCAAGGAAGAGACAAAAAACAACGATGGAGTGCATATTGCCACCTCCATCGATATTCCTTGGTTCTGGTCGCTGGTTGATAAAGCCTTTGCTGTCCTCCCCTAGTGGAAGACAACCAGGTCTTCCAAGGACTCGCGAATCTTCGGCCGCTCTGCTTCTGCAGGATAACCGAAGGTTGCGAGCAAGGAAGCTTGCCACTGATTCCCATCGAGTGACAGCACATCAAGAACCTGTTGTTCATGAAAACCTTCAATGGCACAGCTTTGGATACCCATCGAGGCAGCCCCTGTCATCATATTGGCTATTGCCAGGTATCCCTGGCTCTTCAGCCAACAGTCCAGACGACCCTCCTGTTTGAGATAGTCATAGTAGGGACGATAATCTGCAATGAATACATCAAGAGGATCAGGGAATCGCTTTCCACGGCTATGCACCAGATCTCCATCAGGATTGGCAAATGCAGCTTTCCTCACCATCACAGCGACGGTAAAGGCACTTGTTGCCACTGACTCCTGGTCGAAGCACGCATGAAAGAGTGCTGTTTTCTTCTCTGCACTCCTCATTACATGAAAGGACCACAGTTCAAGGCCAAAGGACGTGGGAGTCAATCTGCCGTATTCGAGGATCTGTTTCAATTGGGCATCACTGACAGTTTTCTGTTCATCGTAGCACTTACAAGCAAAGCGATGCTGCATGGCATCAAGAAATTCCATCAGCGCACCTCACTCGCAACCTGCAATGCGACCTCAATCATGGGGTACAAGCCTACTGTGCGCATCTCATCGCCAAAGCCCTGACCGGTTACACAGCTGTCTGTCATGGTAAGCAGACTCAAAGCATGTTTCTTTGTCCATGCAGCGGTACTGTACAAGGCATAGGTTTCCATATCCTGTGCCAAAGCACCCATCCTTGCCCAAGCCTGCCAACTATCCTCTCCCAGCGCATTGTAGGAAGAAAAAAGGTCACTGGAAAACACCATACCGGAATGCATGGGTATCTCAAGCTTCTTGGCTACGGCAAGTGCCCTTAGCAGTAGATTGGAATCGCAAACGGGACTGAGACTTCCCTTCAGGTTATACTGGTGAGCCCAATTGCTATCAGTACTTGCAGTCATTGCAGCAATCAGATCACCCACAGCGATGGATGGTTGCAAACCTCCACAGGTACCGATACGGATGATGGCATCAACCCCATATTCAGTGAACAGTTCATAGCTGTATATGCCAACTGATGGGCCGCCCATCCCAGTAGAGAGTACTGAAACCGGCATATGATTGTAGACGCCTGTGTATCCAAGAACATTCCTTACATCGGTTACCAGACGGGCATCTTCAAGGAAGTGTTCAGCCACCAGCTTTGCTCGTAGAGGGTCCCCAGGAGCAAGCACTACAGGTGCAATATCTGCCTTGGAGGCTCTATTGTGAGGTGTCATCAGCTTGCCCCCTTCTCATATGGCTTGCCTGCAGCACGTGGCGCATAGTTCTTGCCGCTGGAAAGCACCAGTGCCACGAGTGTCACGACATAGGGAAGGATATTGAACACTTCCGAAGGAAGAGCCTTCAAAGCCGGAATGTTGTTCGCAATGATGGCAAAAGCCTGTGCTGTTCCAAAGAGAAAAGCTGCACCGGTAACCCCCAGGGGACTCCAACGGCCGAAAGAAACAGCAGCAAGTGCGATAAACCCACGGCCGTTGATGGTATTGCTCGTATATTGGATGGTCTGGGTAAGTACCACACAACCACCGGCAAGCCCAGCAAGGACACCACTGGAAACAACTGCAAAATAACGCATCTTCTTCACGTTGATACCGACACTTTCGGCAGCTCCAGGATGTTCACCACATGCTCTGAGATGCATCCCGAAGGGAAGCTTGTAGAGCAGAATCCACGAGAGGACAACAACAGCAACGGCTATGTAGGCAGTCGGGTAGATGCCAAGAGCATCTGTCTGCATGCCCATCATGAACTCTTTGGTCCTGTCAGCATTGAAGAGAATCTGGCTGGCAAAAATCGTTACGCCAGTGGAGAGCAGGTTGATACCGGTACCACTGATGGTCTGGTCGGCATTAAGGTTGATTGCTGCCACAGCATGGATAAGGGAGAACAGTCCACCGACTACCAAACCCATGATCAAAGCCAAGAAAAGCGAGAGTGTATGGGGAACCCCAGCCATCTCCATCAGGACATGAGCAGCAGCAGCAGTACATGCACCGATAGCCATAAGGCCTTCCAATGCTATGTTCACAACCCCTGACTTCTCACAGATCATCCCACCGATGGCGGTGATGAGAATCGGGGCCACAATCATCAATACAGAAGGCAGCATTCCAAGTATCATACTCATTTGACTCCTACCTCCTTCTGCAGTTTTTTCTTATCGAGGTACTGTTGGTAGAGGATCAAGGCTGAACGAAGGGCAATGAAGATTACAATCATTCCCTGGATGATGAAGGTAATCTCCTTGGGAATCTGCTTCGCTTGCATCAAGGCTTGTGCGTTCTTGAGCATACCGAACAAGAGTCCCGCGAGGGTGGTGCCCAGTGCAGTGCTGTTTCCTACCAAGGCAACGGCAATGCCGTCAAAACCATAGTTGTCCATCCCGGAGAGAACCCTTCCATACTTGAAGGAACCCAATGCGACAATGCCTCCAGCTAGGCCTGCAAAAGCCCCAGCGATAGCCATGGATAGTGCAATGGATTTTACCACCGGTATACCGCTGGCCCTTGCTGCTTCCTTGTTGAATCCAGTAGCCCGCATGCCAAACCCAAGACTGGTTTTCTCCATGATGAACCAAAACACAATCACAGCGATGATCATTAAAAAGATACCATTATTCAACAGTGAGTAGTTGGTGATCTTGGTGAAGAAGTCATTGGTGATCAGGGCAGTCTCAGGAAAGTCAGCTGTCTTGTAGGTGGTGGCACCAGGCATTTGGAGTGAGATGATACGGCTTAGATACAAGGCAATGTAGTTGAGCATGATGGTTGAGACAACCTCACTCACTTCATACTTTGCTTTCAGCACTCCCACCAATCCACCCCAGAGGGATCCAATGATGATTGCACAGACGATGGCAAGCACCCAGTGCAGCCCTTGTATCTGTGGGCCAAGCAAGGCAACCATCTGTGCAATGGTCATGCCCATGATGTACTGCCCTTCTCCTCCAATATTGAAGAGACCTACCCGGTTTGCAAACCCCATCGAGAGTCCACAGAGGATGAAGGGTACCGAGTAGTTGAGAGTCTCGCCGATATAGCGGATGTTCATCTTTCCATTGTCGATGTTGTATCCACTGAGTGCTTGCAGGATTGCCTTGTACATGTTAAGTGGATTCTTCCCCACCAATGCAACCAGGATGGTCCCTACAAGGAAACCAAGGACTACGACAAGGACCGAAACTGCCCCGTCGCTTTGTATGAGTCGTTCCCGCTTTAGCTTCATGCCTGTGCCTCCTTATGAGACCCAGCCATCATCATACCGATCTCTCGCTCGGTGACTTCATGTTGCTTGTTCACTGCCACGATGCTCCCCTTGCTGATGGTTGCAATACGGTCGCACAGGTTCATGATCTCATCCAATTCCAGAGATACCAACAATATAGCGCGTCCTTTCATTCTTTCATCTATTATTCTCTTCCTGATGTACTCGATGGCACCGACATCCAAGCCACGAGTTGGTTGGGCAACCACCAGTACCTTGGGAGAAAGAGAAATCTCCCGTGCAACGATGACCTTCTGCTGATTTCCTCCAGAGAGACTGCCTGCCTTGGTGATCGGTCCCTCAGCGCTCCTGATATCAAACTGGTCGATAAGTTGTTCAGCGGTCGTTTTCATGGCTTCAAAATCAAGGATGCCGAATTGCTTTCTGTAAGGACTCTTATAGTAGCTCTTGATGGCAGAGTTCTCTGCAATGGTGAACTCTCCAACAACCCCGTATTTTCTGCGATCTTCAGGTATATAGCCGA
>JAIMZO010000081.1 GCA_020054965.1 Spirochaeta sp.
AAAACTCCAAAATACCATCAGAACAGGGTATGGGGATGTATTGACTACCGATCTTTCCACATCCTTCAGCATTGGAAGCTTCGGCTTCTCTCTCCAAGCCCAGGAACGGTTAATGAGTTTTAAGGAATCCTATGGGCTTGATACCATCAACCTCATTGCCCAGGTCACCACCGCAGCAACTGCAGGCTTCGGGTTCAGGATCCAGGCAATACCCGATGTAATGAGCATCGATCTCGGGTTTTCTGCCCAGATGGTCTACAAAGCATATCTGGAGGCGGTGAGTGCTGAAACCCTCATGGACAGTTTCGACGATCCTAGTGTACTGATGAGTGGAACCCCGCTGGTTGCAGGCTATGCAATTCCTCTCTCCTTTGGTGTAAACATGAATCTTCCTGCTGGATTGACCATTTCTGCTGCAGCTAAGAACCTAAACGGAACCTACACGATGAGCACCTACCAGTCCTTGAATGACTGGGGTCAGGAGGTTCTGGATGCTGAGTTTGGGGAGGACACCAGTGATGATTCGATGTTCACCAGTGAATCAATCACGATTGAGAGTGACTGGAGACTGGATACGGGGCTTGCATGGACACCGGATATCGGCTCCTTGCTCAGACCTGTGGTTGCTGTGGATGTGGTTGATGTAATGCAGCTCTCTGGTAAGCATGGTGATGAGCTTACGAATGCGCTACTCTCCCAGACCCATTTTGGGGCCTCTGTGAGACTGCTTGGACTGCTTGATTTCCGTTATGGCTTGAATCAGGGATATCAATCAATCGGTGTTGGGTTTGACCTCTTGATCTTCCATATTGATGCAGCATATTACACACTTGAGTATGGTTCCAATATCAACGGCAAGCCGATTGATGCATTATCACTGAGATTCTCACTTTTCTCTCGCTAGTGTCGTGCTTCTTACTCACGGAATGCCCTCCCTGGAAAGGAGGGCATTCGCGTGTCTTAGCGTTTTTACTATTTTTTATTCTGTTATATTAATAACAAACTGTAAGATAATTTACAAAAAAGCTCTTTTTAACCTTTTCTTCGTTACAAAACTCATGATATAGTCTCCATACAATCACACTTCAGGGTTTTCACCCGTATGAGAGGTCAATATGACAAGTTTTGGAATTTGGGGACTCATTCCTCCCGTTCTTACCATTATCCTTGCATTCATTACCAAGGATGTAATGGTTTCCCTGTTTCTTGGGATTTTTTCTGGTGCGTTGATCGTGGCAGGGGGGAATCCTCTGGTAGCAATCATCAATCTTACCGACATGATCGCCGGTTCCCTCAATGATGGATGGAACATCCGTATCTTCCTTTTCTGTGCATTGCTCGGCGGATTGGTTGGTATGCTCAGCAAGACTGGTTCAGCACATGCTTTTGGCCGCTGGGCAGCAGACAAGCTTCACACCGAGAAGACCAGCCTCATGATGACTTGGTTCTGTGGTCTGTTGATCTTTATCGATGACTACTTCAACAGCCTTGCAGTTGGAACCGTTATGCGTCCTATTACTGACAAGAACAAGGTTGCCCGCGCACAGCTTGCATACATCCTGGACTCCACAGCAGCCCCTGTGTGTATCCTTGTCCCCATCTCAAGCTGGGTTATCACCGTTATGTCCATCGTAAAAGGATCTGAAGGATTTGAGGCTTTGGGTGTCAGTGAATTCTCTTTCTTTATCAGGTCAGTACCCTATAACCTGTATGCTCTGCTTACCATTATCATGGTAGTAGTAATCATCCTGAGCGGACGTAACTTCGGTCCCATGGCAAAAAGCATTGCCTATGCCAAGGAAACCGGTAACCTGTACAACGAGACATATGGACCAGCACCGGGTGAAATTGACATCGATGGTGATGTGAATGCAGCAAAGGCAAAGCCTCTGGACATGCTTTTCCCGATTATCGTTCTCATCGTTTCAGCGGTTATCCTGTTTCCTGTCACTACCTACCTCTCATCCATAGATGGAGAGACCATTACCAGCATCGGTGCTGCAGCAGCATCCATGTCTCTCGGTGATGCTTTCAACAATACCGATGCCTCAATGGCACTGTTCTATGCAGTAATCTTCACGTTGGTTATCACGTACATCTATTATACTGCTCGTAAGCTCTTTACGATCAAGGGAGCAAGTGAGGCAATTACCGACGGTATCAAGAGTATGGTTCCCGCCCTTATCATCCTTACCATGGCTTGGACCATTGGTACGGTTATCAAGAGCAGTCCTGCAGATGGTGGCCTTGGGTTGGCTGCCTATCTCAGTGATGTTGTTGTTGGTGGTGGATTCCCGATTGCCTTGGTCCCTGTCATTGGCTTTGCACTTTCTGCCCTGATCTCGTTCTCAACCGGTACGAGCTGGGGAACCTTCGCCATCATGATCCCGATCGTTATGCCTATCGCTGTCGGTCTTGCCCAGGCAAAGGGCCTTGCAGACGCAGGTTTACTCAATGCAGCTATGATCAGCGTGAGTGCTGTGCTTGGTGGTTCGGTCTTTGGTGACCATGCTTCCCCGATCAGTGATACCACCATCCTGAGTTCAACCGGGGCTGGGTGTCCACACCTTGAGCACGTTGCAACCCAGATGCCCTATGCAGTTACCTCTGCAGTTTGTGCATTGGTTGGTTTTGCCGTAGGGGGAATCTTCCTGAACGTTCTGGCAGCTTGGATTGTAACCTTGGCTGTTTTTGCAGCAGCCATGGTCTTCCTTCCCAAGATTCTGAACAACTAACACACGATTCTGTGCCAAGTACGCCCACCCTCCGGTGGGTTTACTTGCTCTCTGAGGGCAAGCGAACTATACTTTGTCTTGGAGGCTGATATGGACATTGTACAAATAAAAGGACATATCAAGGAGTATGAGTGGGGAAACACTTCATTCATTCCTGCGCTGTTGGGTGTTCCAGAGGATGGAAAAGCCAAGGCTGAGCTTTGGTTTGGTACCCATCCCTCTGGGGATGCGATTGTCATGGAAACAAACCAGAATCTTTCCTCCTTCCTGAAAGGGGACAGTGAGCATTGGTTCGGAGAGGACCACATCGAATCCTTTGGGGATGAGCTACCACTTCTATTCAAGGTCCTGGCTATTGAGAAGCCCCTCTCCATTCAGGTCCACCCTGATAAGCTTCAGGCTAAGGCAGGGTGGGAGTGGGAAGAAATCATCCGTAAGCGACTTCCCCGGGAACTCTGGAACTACAAAGACCCCAATCGTAAGGCGGAAGTCATCTATGCGCTTACCCCGATTACGGCAATGTGTGGATTTCGTCCCCTGGGTCAAATCACACCCGTACTGAAGCTTTTGTTACCTAAGGCATATGAGAACCATTTCTCTTATCTTGATGAATCAGGGGTTGATGATGATGAGAAGCTTGCACGGTTGTTCAAGCAACTGTATACCATGAACAATGAGTCCTTGTCCGCCCTTATTGATGAGTACATAGCCTCATTGAAGACCCATGAAGAGCTGCCCACCAGCACTGCTGATGGACGTTTTCTTGAGAGCAAGGGGATTGTGCTTGCCAGCTATGTCTCCTATCCCCATGACCCAGGACTGTTTTGTCCTTTCTTGCTGAACGTAAGACACCTTGAAAAGGGAGAAGCTCTCTATATCTCCCCGGGCACCTTGCATGCCTATGTTATGGGTAATGGTATTGAGCTTATGAGTGCATCGGACAATGTGCTTCGTGGCGGGCTTACCAACAAGAAGGTAGATGTCAAGGAGTTGATGAAGATCACAGAGATCAAGGGGAAAGAGGTGGAGAAGGTACAGATATTGCGTGGGACCTCAGGGCGGATGCATCTTCTCACTCCTACCGAGGAGTTCCACTTGATGGTCCTTCCCAGTGGAACCTATGAGATTACCGACCGCAGAAGTATCGAGTTACTGTTTGTTGGTGAGGGAAGTGCCCAGTTCATCTCTGAGAAGGAGAAGCGAACGTTGCAGAAAGGTAGTTGTCATATGGTTGCAGCATCACTTGACTCATATACCCTGAAAGTGGAGGGAATGCTGTTTATTGCTGATGTTCCAAGATGACGGAATATTTCGTTTTTTTTAGGTTGGAATGAGTATCTGAGCAGTGATATAGTACATATATGGATAAATACCTCAAAATATTGCGAAAAGAGTTGCGTCCCGCAATGGGATGTACTGAACCCGCAGCCTCAGCGTTGGCTGGTGCAAAGGCTGCGGAACTATTAGGACTGGTACCTACCTCTTTGGAGATTTGTACCAGTAGGGATATGGTCAAGAATGCAATGGGTGTCGCTATCCCAAATTGCTCCTTGAAGGGAATTCAGGCAGCAGTTGCCCTTGGAGCAAGCGGGGGAGACAGCGAGAAGGGGCTGAGCATTCTCAGTAGTCTTAGCGAAGAGCAGATAGAGAAGGCTTCAGCAATTCCAGTCTCTCTTGTTATTGAAAGTGGTGTCCCTTCCTTGTATATCAAGGTTACTGCAAAAGCGGGAGATGATCTTGCCATTGCCACCATCAGTGGGGAACATGACCGGTTCAGTTACCTGCAGCATAATACTACCGTTTTACGTGAACTCGCAGTTGATGCCTGTGGTACAGAACTGGAAGTGGAGGATGAGCAATTCCTCGCTGCTGCGAGTCTTGCTGATCTACTCTCGTGGGTAGAGCAGGCACCCCAGGAGGCAATCGACCTGGTTCTGGATGCAAAGGAGACCAATCTCGTCATTGCACGACATGCGCTCGAGCACCCCTATGGGCTTTCTGTGGGGAGAATTGCTGCTGAGCCGATTGGGAAAGAACCAAGCAACCTAACAGAAGCCTTCAGCTTGGGTTCAGCCATGGCTGCTGCAGCCAGTGACGCAAGAATGGCGGGATGTCCGTTGCCGGTGATTATCAACAGTGGCAGTGGAAACCAGGGGATCACCTTGACCGTTCCCATCGCGGTAGTCGCAGCATATTTGAAGAAAGATGATGAACAGCTTGGAAGGGCTTTATTGCTCAGTCAGCTGATAGGATTGGGATTGACTGCCAGGAAAGACCGGCTGAGTGCTCTCTGTGGTGCCTTCACAGCCTCCATTGGGACGGCTTGTGGGTTGGTATATCTGCTGGGAGGGAATCTGGAAGAGATGGACCGTGCTTTCAACACCATGGTTGGAAATCTTACCGGGATCATCTGTGATGGGGCCAAGTCCACCTGTGCCCTGAAGATCTACAGTTGTGTGGAAGCAGCAAACCTTGCCTGCAAACTTGCATTCCGTGGTCTTTCCCCAGGAAATGAGAGCGGAATTGTTGGAAAGTCGAGTAGGGAGAGTATGGATTTTCTCTCCAGAATCAGTCATGAGGGGATGGAAGAAACAGATAAGACGATTCTCTCCATCATGTTGGGAAAACAATCGTGAACTATGTAGCATTGGATTTCGAGACGGCAAACAGCTACCCCGGTGGTGCTTGTTCAGTAGCACTTGCACGGTTCGATGAAGAAGGTACCTTGCTTGAGACGTATTATTCATTGATCCGTCCCAAGCATCCGTATTTTGATCCAGGGATGACCGCAGTGCATAAACTCTCCAGTGATGAGTGTCTTGCTGCCCCTGAGTTTGATAAGATCTGGGAGCATATGCGTTCATTCATCGGTCGCGACATCCTTGTTGCCCATAATGCAGTCTTTGACATGGGAGTGATGAATGCTGCATTTGAAGCATATGACCTGGAAGCGCGGGAGATGAGTTACCTATGCACCCTGACCATCGCTCGAAAGCTCTGGCCCAAAATGCACAGCTATAAACTCTCCTATCTGGTTGATTACTTCGATATGGAGTATCAGGCTCACTATGCCCTTGATGATGCAATCATGTGTGGAAAGATCATGTACCGGCTCTGCAAGGGGCACCTGAATGAGCTGCTCGATCTTCGCCGGTTCCTGATCACCAAGGGTATTGAGCCGAAGGTTATCGAGCACCAGAGAAAAGATGCAGATTTTTTCCTATAAGCGGATAGAGGCCGGTTGCCCAGAATCCTACAAGGCTGTATCGCACAAAGCTCCCAATTGCATACAGTGACTCTGGGATGATTACCTTGGAGCCCATGATCAGAAGCACAACAACCAAGCCGATAAGATAGCGGCCAATCTTCTTTCCTAATGTTCCTTCGGTCAAGAATTGGACCTTCTTGTTCTCAAGGGCGAATCCAAGATAGCCTCCACCACCGAGAGCCAGAATCTTCATCAGGTCATTGAATGCCGTCTCATCAGCAGAAAAGAAATTGAGCAGGATACTGATTACCGCTCCGCTCATGGCAAAGATGGTCCCGAGGACGATCAGGTACCTTATGCGTCGCTTCTCATCATCATAGATGAAGTCCAGGTAATGGTAGAAGGCAAAGCTGATGGAAACTCCGAGCAGGAGTCCAGCAAACACGTCAATCGGCCAGTGAACGCCAAGATAGAGCCGGCTCAATCCTACCAGCGTCATCATGATTGCACAAAAGATACTGAGCTTTCGTTTTCTAAAAGAAAGAGCAAGTGCAGAATAAAATGCTGCACCGGTGGTGGTATGTCCGCTGGGGAATGAGTATCCGGTTGCGGTTTCCAGTCGTTTGCCTTGGATCGAATCCAAAACCTGGAACGGACGTGGAGCCTTGACCGTGGCTTTCAGTATACCCATTGCGAGTACAGAGAGTAGAACTGATGAGTAGAGACCGAACCCTTTCTTCTTGTCATGATTCCAGAAGATATAAAGGATAACGACAATGACGAAGGTCTGCTCTCCCAAGAGCGATGCGAGGTTGCCCAGGAAGTCGAGAACGGGGTTCTCGATATTCAGAAAGAACAGCATTATGGATTCTTGCATGGGTATCTTCTCCTTGCGGGAAGTATACGAAAGGGTAGTCGTTATGGCAACCACAAAGCATGTTGACAAAAGATGGGCTATCGTGTAGTTTCCAAGAGTGCTTTTTGAGGGTGTAGCGAAGCTGGTTATCGCGACGGCCTGTCACGCCGTAGATCGCGGGTTCGAGTCCCGTCACTCTCGTTACCA
>JAIMZO010000082.1 GCA_020054965.1 Spirochaeta sp.
CGACGCTCTTCCGATCTATGTCAAGGCGCTTGAAATGCTTGGGGTGACCCATGCCATTGGTATCTATGCAGTAGGTTCCATCACTGAGAAACTACCTCCAGGAAAGGTTGGTTTGGTCAGTGATTTTATTGACCTTTCCTCCGGGAGAGATCATACCTTCTACACAGGGGGAGAGCATGGGGTGGTCCACACGTCCATGGATGAGGTTTTCGACACATCGTTGAGATCCCGTGTCCTCAAGGAAGATGAGTCCCTCCTGGATGCAGGCGTGTATATCTGCACCAATGGGCCGAGACTGGAAACCCCGGCAGAAATTCGCTATCTGCGCCATATCGGTGGCGATATGGTGGGGATGACCTTGGCAACAGAGGTTTCCCTGCTTCGCGAGGCAGGCATATCCACGCTCGCCCTTGCCTACAGTATCAACTGGGCGGCAGGAATCGAGCATGGGCAGGTAACGTTCATTACCGATAAGCAGATTGCCTCGTTGAAGGGCCGGATGACGGAGCTCTGCCGTAACGTGCTTCAGTCAAGTTCCTCCAAGTGATAGGGAGTGTTCTGGTAGACATGGTAGTTCAGCCAGTTGCTGAACAATAGGTTTGCATGACCTCTCCAGGTCACCTGAATTTCCCGTGTAGGATCATCTCCTTTAAAGTAGTTGACCGGAAGCTGGGCATCAAGCCCTGCCTTTCGGTCTCTTGTATACTCCTCCAGGAGTGTTCTCTCGTCATATTCACTATGCCCCGTGACATACACCTGTCTCCCATTCCGGCTTGCCGCCAGGTAGACCCCTGCTTCCTCACTGGTTGCAAGGATCTGGATGTCATTGAGTTTAGCGAGGCTCTCCTCATCGAGCCTGGTATGCCTGGAATGGGGTGCCCAGAATTGGTCATCAAACCCACGTACCAGTGGATGATTCCTCTCCAGTACCGAATGGCGGTAGATGCCTGAGAGCTTCTGGTCCAGCACCTGTTTCCCGATACCATGGTAGTGGTAGAGAGCTGCCTGCGCAGCCCAACACACGAACAATGAGGCAAACACATGCTTGTCGGCCCAACTGAGGATTGTCTCCAGCTCCTGCCAGTAGGCAACTTCCTCGAATGCTAGGGTCTCCACAGGGCTCCCCGTGATGATGAGAGCATCGAAGTGCTCTTCTTTCACATGGGCAAAGGTCTGGTAAAATGCCTTCAAGTAGGATGAAGGTGTATGTTTGCTCTTATAGCTAGCAGTGGTGAGGAAGGTTATCTCCACCTGCAGGGCAGTATTACCGAGGAGACGGAGAAACTGCTCCTCTGTCCTCATCTTATTGGGCATAAGGTTGAGGATGGCGACCTTGAGCGGGCGGATATCCTGGTGGATGGCCCTCTCAGCGGTCATGAAAAAGATGTTTTCCTGTTTAAGGACCTCAGCGGCAGGGTGGTCTTTTGGGATGGTCACTGGCATGATGCGTCCTCCCCAAGTGCCTGAGACAGGTCTGAGAGCAGGTCATCAATATGTTCACAGCCAATCGAGAGACGTACTGTGGTCTCCGAGATACCCTGACTTTCCAGCTCTTCCTTGGTGAGTTGGGAGTGGGTCGTGGTTCCAGGGTGGATTACCAGTGACTTAACATCTGCTACATTGGCAAGCAGGCTGAAAATCTCCAGTCGGTCAATGAATGCCTTTGCATCCTCGCCTGTTCCCTTGATGTCAAAGGTGAAGATGGAGATTCCACCTTTTGGGAAGTAGTGCTTGTAGAGTGTATGGTACGGGTTATCTTCCAGACTGGGATGCTGTACTTTTTCAACACAAGGATGGCCAGCGAGGAATTCGACCACCTTCAGCGTATTCTGTACATGCCTCTCTAGCCGTAAGGGAAGGGTTTCCAGCCCTTGGAGGAACAGGAATGCATTCAGTGGGGCAATGCATGGTCCAGTGTCCCTGAGCAGTACGGTACGTGCCTTGGTGATCCAGGCAGCCCTTCCTGCAGCATCAAGAAAACTCAACCCATGGTAACTGTCATTCGGCTCTGTTACTTGAGGGAATTTGCCACTCTGTTTCCAGTTGAAATTACCACTGTCAATGATGATACCCCCAAGGCTTGTCCCATGGCCACCGATGAACTTTGTTGCAGAGTGCACGACGATGTCAGCACCATGCTCGATGGGACGAAGCAGATAGGGGGTTGCAAAGGTATTATCAACCACAAGAGGAATCTTATGGCTGTGGGCAAGATCGGCCAAAGCCTTGAGGTCACAAAGTGTGGCATTCGGGTTGCCGATGGACTCAACGAACAGCGCCTTGGTGTTGTCCTGGATGGCCCTTTCCACGTCTGTGATATTGGTGGCATCAACAAAGGTGGTGGTGATGCCCCACTCAGGGAGCGTATGAGCAAACAGGTTGTAGGTTCCTCCATAGATGGTCTTCGCCGAGACGATATGGTCCTGGTTTTTTGCAAGGTTGAGTATGGAGAGCGTGATGGCAGCCGACCCGCTGGCAACAGCCAAGGCCCCAACACCGCCCTCAAGTTGGGCCATGCGTTTCTCAAACACTTCCTGGGTAGGGTTTCCCAGTCTGGTGTAGATGTTTCCGGTCTTGGAGAGGTTGAAGAGGGACTCGGCATCATTGCAGCTGTCAAAGACATAGCTGGTGGTCTGGTAGATGGGTACTGCGCGGGATCCGGTTGCGCTGTCTGCTTTTTCTTGTCCTGCATGCAGGGCTAGGGTTTCAAAATGGTAGGTATTGTTGGTTTTCATGGGTTGCTCCTGGATAAGATGATAGGGACCTGGCTACGCCGGGTCTGTAGGATATTGTTCAGAAGCCTCGCATGTGGTCGGTTGCCGACCCACAACGTGGATGTTTTGCATGTTTCATGATGGTTCCTTGAAGGTCTTATGCGGGTGCGTTTTGGCACATGTCAGATTCACTACTGTCTTGCATGCTTTGCATCATTGATGTGCCTCCTTCAAGAAATTACCTACCGAATGGCTAGGGATTGGCGCTAGTATAGGGACACTGGGAAATGCGGTCAAGTATTTAAATACAAGAATCGGGTAAGGTGTAAGAGAACCGGGGGGAGTTCCCCCCCGGCTTTGTCCCTTAGTCTTCTGTTGCCATGAAGGCATCGAACTCCTTGAAGACATCTTCATCGGGATGCTTCTCAAGCAGGCTGAAAACGACCATGCAGAGGGAAGCGATTATGAAACCAGGGAGCAGCTCATAGACATCGAATAGGCCTCCTGAAAGTTGCTTCCATACCACGACGGTAATACCACCTCCAAGCATGGCTGCCACCGCGCCATTCCTGCTGGCGCGTCTCCAGAAGAGAGAAGCGAGGATGACCGGGCCAAAGGTGGCCCCGAATCCTGCCCATGCATAGCTCACCACGTCGAAAATTGAGGAATGGGGATCCATTGCCAGGAAGATGGCTATGATGGTGATAGCAACGACGGTGAGCCTGCTGACCAACAAGGTCTCCTTGTCAGAGGCATCCTTCCTGAGCACGGCTTTATAGACATCCTTTGCAAATGCAGAAGAGGCAACCAGGAGTTGGCTGTCGGCGGTACTCATGCTTGCTGCTAGAATCGCACAGAGAAAGAACCCTGCTATGAAGGTGGGGAATATTTTCTGCATGCTGACAATGAAAACAGCTTCTGCTGCACTCTGGGAGTCAAAGGTGGTGGGTAGAAGGAATATTTTCCCCACCACACCAACAAGCAATGCTGCTGCCATGGCAATAACAACCCAGACCATGGCAATTTTTCGGCTCGTCTTGACTTCATGGTTGCTCCTGATGGACATGAAGCGAATGAGGATGTGCGGCATGCCGAAATATCCGAGGCCCCAGGCCAGTGCACTGAGGATCTGAAGGAACCCATAGCTGGTTCCAGGTGGAGTGACAAACGGGTTGATGAAGTGCTGGCCGAACTGGCTGAGCTGTTTGAAGGTATGGACTGGTCCCCCGATTGCAAATACTGCGATCACGCCAGTCATCACCAAGGCAAAGAACATCAAGCTTCCCTGCAGGAAGTCAGTTGCTACCACAGCCAGGTATCCACCGAGGAGCGTGTATCCAAGGATAACCAGTACGCCCAAGATAAGCGCAGCATAGTAATTCATACCGAATACAGCGGTGAACAGTTTTGCGGAGGCAAGAAATCCACTTGCGGTGTAGACAATGAAAAACACCAGGATGATGATCGAGCTGATGGTTTGCAAGAGCTTGCTCTTGTCATGGAAACGGTTGGTGAGGAATTCTGGGATGGTGATGGAATCCTTAGCGTGAATGGAGTATTTTCTCATTCTCTTTGCCACCAACAACCAGTTGAGGTACGTACCTACCAACAATCCAACCGCGGTCCAGAATGCTTCCTGGAGCCCAGTGAAGTAGGCGAGGCCTGGAAGACCCATGAGCAGCCAGCCAGACATATCGCTTGCCTCAGCACTGAGTGCTGTAAACCATGGACCGATTGAGCGACCACCAAGAAAATAGTCACTGGTGGATTTTGTTTTTCTGAATGTGAAAAACCCGATTGTTAGCATAAGCCCCAGATAGAGTGCAAAAGCCAAGGCAGTAATGAGCTGATAACTGTTCATGATCACCATTCTCCCAACATTTAATACATGTTGGTCCAGAATACCTATTGAAAAAGAGGGTGACAAGGGCAATGGAAGTTATACTGCAAAAAAATGCATAAATATGCATAAAGTTGGGGTATGAATTGGATCTTTTGCCGCTATTCAATGAGACAGAGGCGCCAGCTAACTGCTGGTAGCTACTGTCTTGAGGAACTTCCTGAAGAAGAATGCAATAAGCATGGTACCCAGAATCATGACAAAGGTGAGTGCGTTTATCACCGGGGATACGCCATAGCGGATCATTGAGTAGACATACAGGGGTAATGTTCCTGAACCAGGACCTGAGACAAAGAAGGTGATGACAAAGTCCTCAAGTGACATGGTTATGCACATCAGGAATCCTGAAAGTACTGCAGGTATGATGGAGGGGATGATGACCTTGAGCAGGGTCTGCCGCTCATTGGCTCCCAAGTCACGTGCAGCCTCCAGGGTGGAGTAGTCAAACTCATCCAAGCGTGCACTTACCAACATGAACACAAAGGGTAGGTTGAAGGTGGTATGTGCTACAAATATGGTGAATAAGCCGAGACGAATCTTCACGGCAGAGAAGAAGATCAACATGGAGATACCGATGATTACCTCGGGGAGGACCATGGGAAGGTAGCTTACCGTGGTAATGTAGCTTCTTCCCTTGAATCGGTACCATTTGATGCCGATGGCTGCCAGACTTCCCAGTACGGTGGCAGATATGGAGCTCGTGAGTGCAATGATAAGACTATTCCTGAATGCAGCCCAAAGTGATGGGCTTTCATAGATAAGCGTCTTGTACCAGATAAGGCTTGCACTCTCCCACTGCATTCCCTTTACGCTGTTGAACGAGAAGAATACCACGACAAACAGGGGAATGAAGAGGAATACTATGACCAAGGAGAGCATGGTATAGGAAAAGGAAAAGCTGGTTCTGGAGGAGTTTCTCTGATTGCTCATCTCTTTCCCCGTTGGCTGTGATGCAGTTTGATGTTCTGCTCGAGCGCCTGTTGATTGCTCTTCTTCTGGTAAAACTCTCTCTTCCCACTGTACAGCATCCAGAATACTCCGATGAGGGAGATCAGGGTCAGTACCATGGAGAAGGCAGAGGCCAGAGGCCAGTTCCTGGTCTTGGAGACTTGGTCGACGATGATGTTTCCGATCATGGTGGAGTCCTTGCCGCCAACCAGGAGTGGTACGGTATAGGCTCCAAAGATTGGAATGAAGGTAAATATGAAGGAGGTACTCACTCCGCTCTTGATATTGGGAATCATGACCTTGATGATCGACTCCAGCTTGGTTGCCCCCAAGTCCCTGGCTGCATCGAGCAAGGCAAAGTCGAACTTGTCTATGGTCGTGAAGAGCGGAAGGATCGCAAAAGGGAGATACATGTATATTAGGACAACAATGACTGCCTGGTTGTTGTACATCAGGGCGAGGCTCTGATCGATCAGGCCAAGGTTTTTCAGCAGTGAGTTCAGAAATCCTTCACTGGATAGTATGGAGATCCATGCATAGATACGGATCAGGGAGTTGGTCCAGAAGGGTATGATGATCAAGAACAGGAGAAACGTCTGGTGCTTGCTTTTTGCCATCGCGTATCCACAGGGGAGTGCTATCAAGAGACAAAGCAATGTTGAGACGACACTGATCCATACCGTCCTGAACAGTACCTTTGCAAAGCTTGGGTTGAACATCTGCTGATAGGCAGAGAGGGAGAACTCCCACTCAACGCCTCCGTAGAGGCCACGCTTGAGGAAGCTGTAGAGGATGATGATGCTGATGGGAATTGTAAAGAAGAGTGTGAACCAGATTCCCATGGGAGCGCTGTAGAGCGTTCCAAGCAATCGCTCCCGTTCCTTTGGTTTGAGAATTCGCTTCATTGCACAGTGTCCTTTACCAGGTAGCCGTCGTTAGCACTCCAGCTCACATAGACCGTATCCTTCCACTGGATCTCGGGGCCTTCTTCCAAGAATACGGTGTGTTGCTTGAATACTTTCACCAGTGTGTCAGGTTCCTTTTCCAATTTGACAAAGAACTTCGATTGGAATCCTGAATAGATGGGTTCTTCCACAATACCTTTAAAAGTGTTCATGGTTATATTGTTGCTTCTTGGAGGATTGGGCGAAATCCTGATTTTCTCTGGGCGGACGGTAAAGTCGAGCGTAGACCCAACTTCCTGGGCCTCTGAATCAGTTACATACACTTCACCCTGCAGCTGAGGGACCTCAACGCGTAGGAGGTACTCTTCTCCTTGTGGTTCACAGGAGAGTACCGTACAGGGGAATATGTTTGTCTCTCCGATGAAGCTGGCAACAAATCTGGTTGCTGGAGCTTCATAGATCTCGTAGGGAGTTCCTATCTGCAATACCTT
>JAIMZO010000083.1 GCA_020054965.1 Spirochaeta sp.
AGTCCCTTGCCAAGGAGCAACAGGCTCAAATCATTCTTACCATGGGTAAACAAGGAAGCATCTGGTATACCCCTGAAGGGGAATCAGTTTCCATGGAGATCATTGACCTACCGGTCATTGATACGGTCGGTGCGGGAGATACCTTCAGTGGAGGCCTTCTCTCTTATCTCTATGAAAGGAATTGTTTCGGCAAGGATGGTGATATTCCAAAACTCGAGAAACTCTCACTTGATATGATCAAGGATGCTTTGCTTTGGGCTACAGCATCCAGTGCTATTACCTGCTCAAGAAGAGGGTGTGACCCGCCAAGGACCGAGGAGATACGCTCCTTGCTTGCCAGCCTTTAGGTTGCCTTAGCAGCTTCTTTGGAAGTACACTATCTCCATGTTGAAGAATGTCCGAAACAGAATCATACGCACTCTGCTCCTCATTTTGGGGGGTGCGTTCTGTGTATTCATAGGCTTGTTGCTCTTCCGTTGGACAGAGAGCATCTCTGAAGATAAACAGAGAAAAGAACTTTCCAAGGTTCTCAATACCATAGCTGAAGAGCAAGGTCCTGAAGGGGTGCTTGCTCTCTCAGGCGTGCAGGTTGCTGACATCCTCTCAGGAGAAGATGGGTTGCTAGTATTTGAAGAGAACCAATCACTCTATTACAGCGCTGCTGAGAGACAACAGATGGGTGTGTATGAAAATGTGAACAAGAGTGTTGTACACATCACCACCGTGGGAGAGGCAGCGGTAAGCGCCTTCATGGATGTGCTCCCTGCCCAAGGGACCGGTAGTGGGATCATCCTTTCCAAGGATGGCTACATTCTTACCAATGCCCATGTGGTTGAGAAAAGCTCAAGTATACAGGTAGGTCTTTATAACAACCAATCCTACGCTGCAACCTTGGTTGGTGTTGATAGTGAGGATGATCTGGCAGTAATCAAGCTGGTTTCTGCAAAGGATGTGATGCTCTATCCCGCCACCTTGGGAACCAGTGAAGATTTGCAGATTGGACAACGGGTAATTGCAATCGGAAATCCATTTGGATATGACCGTACAATGAGTGTCGGTGTGGTAAGTGGATTGAATCGACCGGTGAGAACCAGCGAAGGCAAGGTAATCATGAATGCAATCCAGACCGATGCTGCAATACATCCAGGAAACAGTGGAGGACCGTTGCTCAATACGCGGAGTGAAGTCATCGGGATCAACTCAGCGATATTCACTACTTCAGGAAGCTCCCAAGGGTTGAATTTTGCCATCCCTGTTGATACAGCAATAGCAGTCATTCCAGATCTGATCAAGCATGGAAAGATCAGCAGGGGTTGGCTCGATCTTTCTGCAGTACAGCTGACCCCACAGCTTGCAACCTATGCGAAGCTTTCTGTTGAAAAAGGCGTCCTGGTAAGTGAAGTCACCAGTGGGGGACTCGCTGAGAAGGCAGGGATAAAAGGTGGAAGCCGGAAGGTGCAGTACGGCTCCTCGGTTATCAATCTTGGGGGTGATGTCATCACTGCAATCAATGGTGAGACGATCAGTGACCTCAACGACCTCTATCTTGCTCTGCTTCCCATGAGAAGTGGGGAGGAGGTTTCGGTCACCATCAATCGTGACGGGAATGTAAAGAAGATGGAAGTCCAGCTGATTGAACGAACAGCGCAGCATGTGAGCGCATTGGTACGATAAGATGAAAGATACGATTTATGTTGATGAAAGTTGGGGTGGTGAAGCTGTCTACAATATCCATGGACAGGTTTCCTTCCAAAGCAAACCGTTCAAGGTAGCCTCATCCTATGAACCCGCGGGAGACCAGGGCGAGGCGATCAAGGCATTGAGCGCAGGCTTGCTGGATGGGGACCGCTGCCAGACCCTCAAGGGAGTGACCGGTAGTGGTAAGACCTATACGATGGCGAAGATCATCGAGCAAGTACAGAAACCTACCTTGGTGCTTTCCCACAACAAAACCTTGGCAGCACAGCTTTTCAGGGAGTTCAAGTCATTCTTCCCAGATAATGCCGTAGAGTATTTCGTCTCAACATACGACTACTACCAGCCTGAAGCGTATGTTCCGGGAAAGGACTTGTATATTGAGAAAGATGCTTCGATCAACAGTGAGATTGACCGGCTTCGGCTCTCTGCCACGTTTTCGCTTATGGAGCGTCGTGACGTTATTGTCGTATCAACTGTTTCCTGTATTTATGGTTTGGCAAATCCTGTATCAGTTCGAGATATGGTACATACGTTCCATACCGGGGAAGCTTTCAACCATCGTGAGGTTCTCGATCAATTGGTGCGCATGCAGTATGAACGAAATGATGCCATTCTTCAGAGAGGTTCATTCCGTGTTCGTGGGGATGTGATTGAGATATGCCCATCCTATCTGGAGAATGCAGTAAGGATATCCATCGATTGGGATGAGATTGCTTCCATTCAGTGGTTCGATCCCATCAGTGGAGAGAAGCAGGAAATTGTGGACAGCTACACTCTTTACCCTGCAAAACAGTTTGTAATGCCCCAGGAGCAGGTTAAGGCAGCCATCTCGAGAATCCGCAGTGAAATGGAAGACCAAGTGGAGTATTTTACTTCCATGGGTAAACCATTGGAGGCTGAAAGAATCAAGACCAGGGTAGAGTATGATTTGGAGATGCTTGAAGAGATAGGATACTGTTCAGGCATCGAGAACTACTCACGCCTTCTCTCTGACCGTAAGGCAGGGGAACGCCCGGCGGTTTTGCTTGATTACTTCCCCCCTGACTTTATCACCTTCATCGATGAGTCGCATGTTACCCTTCCCCAGGTAGGGGCGATGTATGAGGGGGATCGTTCACGGAAATTGAACCTGGTGAACTTTGGATTCAGGCTTCCTTCTGCGTTGGACAACCGTCCCTTGAAGGCTTCTGAGTTTGAACAGGTGGTGAAGCAACGGGTTTATGTTTCGGCTACACCGAACCAGAAGGAAGTGGATGAGAGTACACGGGTGGTTGAACAGATCATCAGGCCCACAGGCTTGCTTGACCCAGAAATCGATGTAAGACCCACCGAAGGCCAGATGGAGAACCTGTACGGAGAGATCCGTGCAGTTATCAAGAAGAAACAGCGGGTACTGGTTACTACACTGACCAAGAAGATGAGTGAGGATTTGACGGATTATTTTGCATCCCTCGGTTTGAAGGTACGCTACCTTCACTCCGAGATTGAGACCATCGAACGAGTCGAAATTCTCAGGGATCTTCGCCTCGGGGTGTATGATGTGTTGGTAGGAATCAACCTGCTCAGAGAAGGCTTGGACCTTCCCGAAGTTTCCCTTATCGCCATTCTTGATGCAGACAAAATCGGATTCCTTCGTTCTGCCACTTCCTTGATCCAGACTATTGGGCGTGCAGCACGTAATGCTGAGGGCCGGGTTATCATGTATGCAGACCGTATGAGTCCTGCGATGGAAGAAGCCATCAGTGAAACCAACCGTCGTCGCGCTATCCAGATGGCATACAATGAGGAGCATAATATTACTCCTACTACCATCATCAAGGCGATTCATGACATGCTCGAACGCGAGCAGCATGAACAAAAAGAGATCCAGAAACATGACCTCGAGCTACTCAAGGGTGGTTACAACCTGCTCAGTGCAACTGATAGAAAGAATTATATCAAGGCGCTTGAGAAAGAGATGCTAGAAGCCGCAAAGAATCTGGAGTTTGAACGTGCGGCTGTCATCCGTGATGAGATCCAGGATGTAAAGACAGGCAAGTTTATCAGTTAGCGAAGAATCAGATCCAGTGGCCCCCCAGTAATGGTGGGGTGCTGGTAGAGTTTTGGATTCACTCCGCTAAGCGGAAAATCCTGATGGTGATATACATATTGGTAGAGGTAATCCGCCGAGATTGTTTGATCTACATCGCGTAGTATTTGATTCTCTTCATCCCAGCCGAGTCCTTCAAGTAGCGCTTGTGTGAAATATCCATGGGTCGGAACACCATAATAGGGTGGTTCCTTTGCTGTATTATCATAGGTAGTAGAAGCCAGTACAAATACAGGGCGGGTATACGATCCTTCGGTAAAGTACTGGTCATATATTTCCTGTAAGTACGCATTTCTCTCTATAAGGGAATAGGATGTTTCACTCTCCTGCACAAAGTTTCCGCTATAGCAGCTATCAACAAGTAGCAGGATATTTCCCTTACACTCCTTCAACTTGTCATAGAGGTCTATGACTGAAAGAAGAGTTTCATCAAATGGTTCATCATCGTCATCGAGAATTTTCTTATCTTCCCGAGTGGGATAGAGAACCAGTGAACCATCAACATCTCCATGCCCACTGTAGCTGATGATGAGGATGTCTTGCTCATTCATTGTTTCTGAGAGTGATTCTATTTTCTGGGTGACATTGGCTTTTGTAGGAAGCAAAGGATCAGAAAGGGAATCACTGTCATCTTGGAGCATAAGGGTGGATGTATGCTCCTTCCCCACAAACAGAGCAGTAAATGCTTTCTCCAATTCTATTGCATCCGGAAGTGTGCCGTGGAGTGGATTTACATTCGTCCCATCATAACTAAGCGCTATAGCAAGGTGATGGGTTTTTCCTTCCTCAGGAGGATCACTCATCAATTCACAACCCCAAAAAAGTGAAAGGGACAGAAGGATCAGAAGTTGAAGTTTCATATATCTAGAGTTCAATGACCTGTTCCTTTGCTTCAGTAGCGGAAAAGTAGCATATCCATCGCCCCACCGGTTACCATGGGGTGTTGCACATTCTCTCCAATGGAAAACAACGACCAGCGTACAGGGTATGTCTGGTTTTTCTTGATGTATTTATACGTCAATTACCCATAAACGGGTAAACGCCCTCAATTAAACACCCCAATATATCTTCTCTGGATTTCGATTTAACTATCTTGTTAGCAACAAGATAATTTATGTCGTTTTCTCTTGATTTATTGTCATAAAACTCTTATAATTATAGTTACCATCGGTAATCATTAATAGGAGGTTTTTATGGCACACATATATTGGGAACTGAAAGAGATTCCACAGCCTGAAGGATCACATATTAACAGGAGTGACGGGAGGGTATTTGTCTTCCTTTCAGGGGATTCCCCTGTAAGGAAGAGCAGGCGAAAAGTCATCGGCCGTGCGACAAGCGAGACCATGATGCATCCTAACGACACCTTCAAGTATCTCTTTCCCAACTTGTGGAATGAGCATTATGGTCCTGACAAGCTTCCTGAGCATATCCTCCATGTTGGTCTCTATGCCCTCACCCTTGGCATCGGCTATGAGACCGGCCTCTATCCGATTCTTCAGAATGCCTATGGGCCTTTACATGCCAACATCCTTATGGACTACGGGATATACTCCATCCTTGAGCAATCTGATGTATCCATGCACTTTCCAGACAGGATGGCACAGCGGGTTATCTTCTCAAAGGATTGTGTAAGCGACTCCTGGCTCTCCGACTTCTTCCAGAACAGGATCACCGGGAATGACAATGCGGCCTTCAGGTCGCAGTGGCTTGATGCATGCAAGAAGAGGGGCGTGACAAAGGCCTGGATCAGCATTGACGGCAGCAACAACAACTGTGATGCACTGGCGTGTGACCTGGCTGAGAAGGGACACTCCAAATCCAGGAAGAACACCAATGTCGTAAGCTACATGTATGCGGTCAACGCTGAAGACGGCAGGCCCATCACCTACACGGTATCCAATGGGGGCAAGGTCGATTCCAAGGCTTTCCAGAAGATGGCGGCCCTGCTCGCCTCCCATGGGATCGAGACCGAAGGTGTCATTCTTGACAGGGCATTCTGCACCCATGATGTGTTCCATTTGCTGGACAGGCTGGGATACCCCTATGTGGTCATGCTGCAGTCAAACACCTTCGGCCATACACAGATGGTGGCTGAGCACAGTGAGACAATACGGTGGCGTGTGCCTTATGCAGTAGGCGAAAAAGGGCTGTTCGGCCTGTCCAAAAAGAAGCAAATCTTTCGCCAGCACCCGGAAGAAGCCTTTGTTAACCTATTCTTTGATGCCTCTAATGGATCACAGCGGGCCCTTTCCCTCCTGGGCAAGGTCATGAAAGCCACCAGGGAGATTCGGGCGGACATCCAAAGGGGAAAGGCTCCTGTTGTCCCTCCGTCCCTTGCCAAGTACATCACACTCAATGGGGAAGGCCATGGCATTACAGTAGAGCATGATTACGGGTTGTGGCAGAAGGATATGGACCTGAAGGGGTACAGCAGTATCGCATCCTCAGAAGACTTCGGGCCACAGGAAGTGGACAGGGTCTACCATCTCAGGGATGCCTCGGAGACCCAGTATTCGATACTCAAGAGCCAGCTTGGCTATGATGTGACCAGGGTCCATTCCACCCCAGGCATCCAGAACAAGTTTTGTGCCTGTTTCATAGCAGCTATCATCAGAAGCGAAATCATGAATGCCTGCAAGGCCCTCGGGTATGCCACAAACCAGATGATACGGGAAGTGGACCGGATTGAACTCCTGCTGCTTCCCAACGGCACCTACACTGCGATCCATGATGAGAGTGCAAGGGCCAAGGAGCTGTTGTCATTGTATGATATCGTCCCATCCGATTTTGATTCGATTGCCACAGATGTGAACAACCGCCTCTCAAGTAGCATGAACAGCCAGGTCAGGGTAAAGCCAAGCCATGAAAAACGGGAACCCAGGAAGAGGGGCCGGCCTCCCAAGGCAAAGGCCGATGCACCGACAAAGACAAAACGAAAGCCAGGAAGGCCAAAGGGAAGTGTGAAGAAGGCTAAGCCTGCCAAGCAGGAAGGGGTGGCAAAAAGAAAACCCGGCAGACCCAAGGGGAGCAAAAACAAGCCTAAGGCAGATGCTTAGGCAAGCTCTAAAAACAAGGAAGAGAAAAAAGCAAAAGCAGTAAGCCGGCAACCCTCAAATAGAGGTAATATTATCGAGGTGTTTACCGGTTTGGGGGAAATTCATG
>JAIMZO010000084.1 GCA_020054965.1 Spirochaeta sp.
ACGACGGCTCTTCCAGGAAGCAATCAGGGAAGGGAGTGATGCATCGAGGCCAACCCTGGGGGGATCTACCACAACCGTATCCACCGAACCTTTCCTCTCCTTGGCCCAACGCTCAACCGGCTCACTATAGAACTCACAATCAGGAGTATGCCTCTTGGCGAGGGAGAGGCACTGCCTCTGTCGCTCGACAGCAATCACACGTCGACCTTGCTGCTGCAGAAAGGCACTGAAGGTCCCTACTCCACTATAGAGATCCATAACGGTATCACCCACTGCGTGGGATGCTACATAGCTGGTGAGAGCGGGAAGCAAGTACTGATTGGACTGGAAGAACACTGATGCCGCAACAAAGAAGGTATGCCCTCCCACCGTGGTTTTGACCACTTCATCAAGCAAGGAGACATCATCATCACCACAGAAGGCAGGAACCTCGATAAATCCGCTTCTCCCACCCTTGTTCGAGAACATCAGTGTTCTGGCTGCCTTGAACAACCGATCAGGGTTCTCAAGCAGTGCATTGAGTTTCTCACAGAGTATGGGACAATGATCAATGGGCACCAAGGACTTGCTTTTTCGCCCAAGGAATCCTACCTTGCGCGCAGCAATATCCACATGGAAGCGTACCCTGTTCCTGTACCCCCAAGCGGGACCTGTCTCAAGACGTTCTGTACGGAAGGAAGCTGGGTCAATCCCTCCGAGTCTCTTGATGTTGTCGAGGACAATGCCTTCCTTCAGAATCCCCTGAGCTTCATCCTTTGCATACTGGAAATCACAACCCCCACACACTCCCCAGTAGGGACAGGGAGGGGTAGTCCGCTCCTCACTTGCTTGAAGGATGGTTTGCAGGGTAGAGCGGATGTACCCTGACTTCTCCTGGAAGTCCCCTAGCTCAACCACCTCACCAGGGAGCACATCCATGACAAGGATACGTTTTCCTTCCTCACTGGCAGCAAGGCCTGCTCCTCCCTGGATGAGCTTCTCAATCTGATAAGCCATCGGCAAATTCCTTCGCATAGGAGGCAATGACATCCATCGCTTCCTGCCAGAATGAGATATCAGCAAGATTGATCCCGGCCAATCCAGCCACCTCTGAGGCAGGCAGGCTGCCGGTTGCTCCAAGCAGTTCCTTGTAGGAAGCAGGAAAATCCGTACCTGTTTGTTTGCTCTGAGCCCAGAGTCCCAAGGCAAACAGCTGCCCAAACGCATACGGATAGTTATAGAAGGAGAAATCTGAAGAGTAGTAGTGCCCTTTCACCGCCCACATGTACGGATGGTAGACGCAAAGTCCATCCCCATATGTCCTCTTCTGGGCATCTTCCATCAGGGCTGAATATGCACTGGCGCTCAAGTCTCCCTCTTTTCGTCTACTGAATACCGCACTCTCAAAATAAAACCGGCTCAAGATATCGACACACACCTGCGTGGCATCCTGCAGGAAGTGTTCGATGAGGGCAAGTTTTCCCTCTTTGTTGCTCTCCTCCAATGCTCCCTGGAATACTAGGAACTCGCTGAAGATGGAAGCAGTCTCTGCCAAGGTCATCGGATAGGAACGTAGAAGGTTGCTCTTCTGCAGTACCACGTGGTCATGCCAGGCATGGCCCAGTTCATGGGCAAGGGTGGATACCCCATTATACGTGAAATCAAAGTTTGAGAGGATCCTACTCTGCTTTGCCAGGGGGAAAGCCGTATCGTAGGCTCCCCCTACCTTGCCCTTCCTGCTCTCGCTGTCAATCCATCGATTCCTGAATGCCTGGTCAGCAAAGGATCCCATCTCAGGATCAAAGGAACTGAACTGCTGGACGATGAACGCATGGGCTTCCTCATAGCTGAAGTGTTGTTCTTCCTTGCCCACCGGGGCAAAAAGGTCATAGAATGCACAGCTCTCCAACCCCAGTGCCTTGGCCTTGTTCTGCAGGTATCCCCTGAACATGGGCAGGTTCTTTTCAATGGTGGTGATCAGCGCATCAAGGATAGGACGGTCAATTCGTGACTGCATCAGGGAACGGTCAAGTGGGGAAGCATAGCCTCTCCTCGCATCCAAGGTGATGGTGGTTCCCTTCACTCCGTTCAGACTCGAGGCAAAGGCAATCTCATAGGCCTTCCATATCTCCAGCTCTTTCTCGAATGCTTTTTTACGGATACTCCTATCAGCATTGAAGGCTTCATTTCTCAGTTGGATAACAGTTTTCTCAGTTTGCTCATCCCAGGTAGTGGAAACACTGCTGCTCAATGCTTCCTGTAAACGGGAAAAGGCATCAGTACCGCTGCGGGCAAGGTCGCTGGCAAGATTTTCCATCTCCTCGCTCATCAGATGGCGCTGTTCTTCCAAGAGTTCATTCAGTGGGAATCGGTATGCTTCAAGGTCCCCACCTTCCCCACTTCGCTGGGCTATTTCCTCTGCCCTGGTGGCCAGAAAATTGAGAAAGGCAACTTGCATATGCTGAACCACCAACGAAGCTTCCTCAGTCTGGGAAACTGCCTTCATATACTCCTCATTTGCAGTATCGGTAGTAAGACATGCAGCACTGTATGCATCGAGATTCTCCAGGTAGTCAAGGATCAGCTCATAGGTAGAAATGAGCTCTTTCAAATCCTTTCTGGTATCTACAAAGCTTGCCTCAAGCTCTGTAGAAGCGGTGACCACCCATTGCAGGTCATGTTGAAATTCCTTGCTGGTGCAGCCAGGATAGATGGGATCCAAATCCCAGGTAGGTAATGCACTCACCTCTTTCGCTCCTTATAAATTCAAATCATATTCAGCAATCTTGTTGATCAGGGTCCTGCGGCTGATGCCAAGCTCTTGGGCTGCCCGTGTGCGGTTTCCCTCCCAGCGGTGGAGAGCCCTGATGATTGCGTCGACTTCTACATCCTTGAGACTCTTTGCCTCTGCTGGTGTTGTTTGGGGCTCATCCTTGGTCTGGGTATGGAGGGAGACCGATCCCCTCAGATCAAGGTCATCACACTGGATCTCCTCTCCACTGGTGAAAATCACTGCTCGCTCGAGAATATTCTCCAGCTCCCTGACGTTCCCGAAGAAGTCATGCTCGCAAAGCAGCTGCAGTGCATCTGCGGAGAACCCGGTTACCTTATGGCCCATCTGGCGGTTGAACCGCCTGAGGATTCCTGCGGCAAGCAAGGGAATATCTTCCCTTCGGTCCCTCAGTGGCGGTATGACAATGCGAACCACATTAAGCCGATAGAACAGGTCCTCACGGAATACCCCTTCCCTGACCTGTTGTTCCAGATCCTTGTTGGTAGCCGCAATAATTCTTGCATTGATGGGTATTGCCTCTGTACCACCGAGTCGGTTGATCCTGCGGTCCTGCAAGACCCTGAGAATCTTCACCTGCAGGGCAAGCGGCATATCACCGATCTCGTCCAGGAAAAGGGTCCCCCCACTTGCCAGTTCAAACATTCCTGTCTTGCGTGTTGCAGCACCGGTGAAGGCACCCTTCTCGTAACCAAAGAGTTCGCTTTCAAGCAAGTTCTCAGGGACTCCCCCGATATTGATGGCTACAAAGGGGCCATCTTTGACCGGGCTGGAAGCATGAATCTCGCGAGCCACCACTTCCTTTCCCGTTCCACTCTCTCCGGTTATGAGAACTGTTGAGGTAGTATCACCTATCTTGGTGATAACTTCCTTGATTTTCTTGATCGAGGAACTCTCTCCAACAAAAATCTGCTTATCATCCTCACGATTGTTCCGTGTCTCACTCTCAACCAAGTTCCTCAGGTGTTGTGCATCCACAAGTTTCTTCAAGCGGATGGTCAACTCCTCGGGGTCGAAAGGTTTTACAATGTAGTCTTGGGCCCCGTTTTTCAGGGCAGAGACTGCATCGGTAATCTCACCATGGGCACTGACCATGATGATCGGCATGCGAAACCCTTCTCCCCTGATCCAGCTGATCAGGGAAAGCCCATCCATTCCGGGCATCTTCAGATCGATGAGTGCAGCATCATATGCCTCTTCTCGAAGCATGCGTTGTGCCGAGAGACCATTCTCTGCACAATCACTTTCTATACCGTCGAGTTTGAGGTATTGCTGCATCAAATCCCGGATATTTGGTTCATCGTCAACAATGAGGATCTTCATCTTCTCGTTACTCCCATCAATTTGGCCGTATGGATGGACTTAGGCAGCACCACTTCTGCAACCGTACCACCCCCATCACGTGGATAGAGCCGTATATTTCCTCCCCTTGCCTTCACAAACTGCTGGCTGATGGATAGTCCAATCCCCGAGCCATGGATCTTTGTGGTGAAGAAGGGGTCAAAAATCTTCTTGGAGTCCTCTATCCTGATACCATCCCCACGGTCCATGACATAGATATGGACAAAATTCCGCTTATCGGTGGTTATGCGTACCTCTACTTGTGGATCACGGGTACTGCTGCTCTCAACGGCATTCTTCAGGAGATTCTCAAATACTGAACGTGCCCTGTCCACATCGATGACAATCTGTTGCGGAGAGCCACTCGAGAACCGAATGGGTTTTTCAAACCGCATCACCAAAGAGTTGAACAGCTCATTCAGATCAACAACAACTGGCTTGCCCAATGGGTTGCGAAGAAAGTCACTGACTTTGTTCGTAAGCTGGGTGAGCCTTCTGATCTCCTGTTCAATGAGCTTCAGTTCCCCGGCATGTTTTGCAGGAAGTGTCTTCTTGAGCAGGGCAAGTTGTATGGTGATGGCACTGAGCGGGTTCTTGATCTCATGGGTAAGGGTCCGTGCCGCTTGGCCAAGATTCACCAGGCTCTCTTGCTTTGCAATGGTCTCCCGATACCGGCGATTGTTTCGATAGATGGAAAGTACCAACAAGAAAAGGCCCACCAAGGTCAAGCTGGAGATTATGCCGATAACCATGATGACCATCACCCGGTGGTTATAGTTCTGCCCATCAAAGTGGAGATACAGGACATCAGGGAAATCAAGGGGAGCGGGAAGCAACCCATTCTCGGTAAGGGTAAGCTCGCCAGTATCCAGGAGGATGGTGAGACGACTGAATCGGATGTATTCAATCATCCCTGTCTCTCTATTGAAGGTTGCAGTCCCAGTATTTGATCCATCCTTGGGCAGAGAACCGCGAGAATCGAAGCGATCCAAGGGTATGGTCATCGGAACGTTGCCCAGGCTCAGCACCTTTCTTCCCAAGGAGTTGTACACACCAATTCCAGAGACATTCTCCTCCTGCATGGCCTGCAAAGCCTTGTTGGTGCTATCCTGCAAGGCAAGGAAAACCGAGTTGAATGCCCGCTCAGCCTCACTCTGCATCCTCAACTCTTCACGGTCAAGGAGAGCTGAGGTGAGAAATATCACCAGGGCGATCAAGACAATGAAGGCAAAAGCGAGTGAGGTGATGACGATGAAAGGTTCCTTTCCGTCAACAATCATCCACCTGGTTTTCTTTACAGTCAAGCGTATACTCCCCCGAGAATCCTATTCGTAATTAAGGGCATCAATCGGGTCAAGACGGGAGGCTTTCATTGCTGGATACCACCCAAAGAAGACACCGACAAACATGGAAAAACCCAACGCCAGTATGACCGAGGTATACGATAAATGCAACGACCAATTCATTACATTGGTCACAGCGTAGCTGATCAGGGCACCCAGGGCAATACCCAGCAAGCCCCCAATGATGGTCAGCGTGAGTGCTTCACAGATAAACTGCCCACGAATGACGTTTGGGCTCGCTCCCAGAGCCTTGCGAATGCCAATCTCCTTGGTACGTTCTGCAACCGATACCAGCATGATATTCATGATCCCAATCCCTCCAACCAGGAGACTGATGGCGGCAATAGCTGCCAGGAAAGCACTGAAGGTTCCAGTAATCTCGTTTGCCATATCTGCCAGACTTGCTGGGCTGAAGATATTGTATCCGTCACTTCCCACAATACCATCAAGGTATTCGGTCACCCTGTCAGAGACCTCAATGGTATCATACCCATCCTGGACTTTCAGGACATACGCACCCACACCAGAGGTGTTGGTGAAACGCTGTCCATAGGTGTTGTAAGGAATGAACACAGTATTGTCATAGGAGAGGTTGAATGTGGCATCCTTGCTCTCGAGGACTCCAACCACCAGATAGCTCTTCGCCTGGTTTCGGAACACACTTACATACTGGCCGACGGCACTCTGGTCTGGAAACAATTCCTCAGCAACATCTGAGCCGAGCACAATAACCTGGCGATAGTTGATATTGTCCATGGACTCAAAGAAACTCCCCTCGGCATATTCCAGATTCAGCACTTCACCATAGCTGGAGAGTACCCCGGAAACCGATGCACTGGTGGTCTCCTGTCCACTTCGGATCTGGGCACTGCTGTTGTTCTGGGGAAGTACAGTAGCCAATCCTCTAATATCCCTAAGCAGGGTATCACTGAACTCCTCATCAAAGGTACCACTCGAGCGCTGTGCATAGGAGGGATACACGGTAATCATATCCAAGCCACCTACGGCGATGCTGTCGGTAATACTCGTTGAGGCGCTCTGTCCAATGGTCAGGATGGCTACAACCGAAGCTACCCCGATAATGATACCCAACAGGGAGAGGGCTGTCCTCATCTTGCTGCCACGCATTGCCGAGAGTGCAAGTTTTATGTTCTCAAACAGCATAGCCTTCCTCCAGTTTCCCGTCGCGCAGGTGTATCTGCCGATGGCATCGCATTCCCAGTTCCCGGTCGTGGGTAACCAGGATCACCGTCCTGCCTTCAGCATTCAACTCCTCAAAGAGCTCCATGATCTGGCTTCCGGTCTTGCTGTCCAATGCTCCTGTGGGTTCATCAGCAAGCAAGATGGTGGGGTTGTTCACCAGTGCTCGCGCAATAGCCACCCGTTGTTTCTG
>JAIMZO010000085.1 GCA_020054965.1 Spirochaeta sp.
TGAAAGAAATATCCCGGGCTTTGAGCCCGGGATATTTCTTCCAAACAAGAGATTTATGCCTTCTTCTTTGCCTCAATCACAGCCTGTGCTGCAGCAAGACGGGCAATGGGAACACGGAACGGAGAACATGAGACATAATCAAGGCCAATCTTGTTACAGAAGGCAATGGTCTTTGGGTCTCCCCCATGCTCACCACAGATACCCAACTTGATAGCAGGGTTTACAGAACGACCAAGCTTGACGGCCATCTCCACGAGCTTGCCCACGCCATCCACATCGAGGGTGGCAAACGGGTCATACTCATAGAACTGCTTGTCAGCATCATTTACATATGCACCAAGGAAAGAAGCCGCATCATCACGACTGAATCCACAGGTAAGCTGGGTCAGGTCATTGGTACCGAAGCTGAAGAACTCTGCTTCCTTGGCGATCTCGTCTGCGGTGATGGCAGCGCGAGGAACCTCAATCATGGTACCGATCTTGTAGTGCACCTTGAAAGACTGTTCATCGAAGATCTGCTCGATTACCTCGAGAGCATGTTTCTTGGTGAACACAAACTCCTTGTAGTTGCCTACCAACGGGATCATGATCTCTGGCAGTACTTCCACACCCTTGCGCTTCACGTTGATTGCTGCCTCGATGATCGCCCTTACCTGCATTCTCAGAATCTCAGGATAGATGATTGCAAGACGACAACCACGGAAGCCAAGCATCGGGTTGAACTCATGCAAGGCAGAAGACTTCTGTGCTACTTCCTCTACCGTGATACCCATCTGCAAGGCAAGTTCATGCCTACTGGTATGGTCATTGGGAAGGAACTCATGCAACGGGGGATCAAGCAGGCGGATGGTAGCAGGTCGGCCATCAAGTGCAAGGAAGATCTCCTCAAAGTCACTCCTCTGCATGGGAAGCAATTCAGCGAGCGCTTTCTCCCTTTCCACAATATTGTTGGCAAGGATCATCTTTCTGATCGACATGATCCTGTCACCACCAAAGAACATGTGTTCCGTTCGGCAGAGGCCGATGCCTTCAGCACCGAAAGCGACAGCCATCTGTGCATCATGCGGTGTATCGGCGTTGGTGTAGACACCCAATTCCTTCAATTCCTGGACGAATCCCATGAAGGTCTTGTAATCCTTGTACAGGATTGACTCACTCTCTTTCATGGCACCATTGAGCACCTGGACGATCTCGGAAGCGCGGACAGGAATCTTTGCTCCATACACTTCACCGGTAAACCCATCGATGGAGATGAAATCTCCCTCACTGAGCTTGGTACCGTTTACTTCCAGGAAACGCTTGGGTTCATTGATCTTAATCTCCCCAGCGCCACTGACACAAGGGCAACCCATGCCACGGGCTACTACGGCTGCATGGCTTGTCATGCCACCACGAGAAGTGACCACTCCCTTTGCAACCGCCATACCACCGATATCTTCCGGGCTGGTCTCGGTTCTCACGAGAATGACGTCCTTCCCTTCTGCAGCCATCTCTTCTGCTTTCTCAGCAGTGAAGTAAATCTGGCCGCACGCACCACCGGGGCTTGCATTCAGGCCACGAGTGACAACTTCCAGGGAGTTGTCCCTGATGTACTTGCCATCGAGAATCGGGGCAAACAACTTGCCGAACTCACCAGAGGGGACACGACTTACTGCTGTCTCCTTGTCGATCAAGCCTTCCTCCACCATCTCAACCTGGGTCCGCAACCAGCTGAATATGGTCCGCTTACCATTTCTGGTCTGCAACATGTACAGCTTGCCTTCCTGGATGGTGAACTCAAGGTCCTGCATATCCTTGTAGTGTCTTTCCAGGATACCTCTGATTTCAACCAACTGGTCATAAACCTTCTCATTGACTTTTTTGAGTGTCGAGATAGACTGCGGGGTACGAATACCTGCGACAACATCCTCTCCCTGTGCATTCATCAAATACTCGCCATAGAACTGGTTCTCACCAGTTGAGGGGTCACGGGTAAAGGCTACACCAGTACCACTGGTCTCACCCATGTTGCCGAATACCATGCTCTGGATGTTTACAGCAGTACCCAAGAGACCACGAATGTCGTTCATCTGGCGATACTTTTTTGCACGCTCATTGTTCCAGGACTTGAATACTGCATTGATGGCCTTGAACAACTGGTCAAGGGGGTCTGTCGGGAAATCCTCCCCTGTGAAGCGCTTGTACAATCTCTGGTAACGGGCAATAACTTCCTGCAGATCCTTGCTGTCAAGGTCGGTATCGAGTTCAATACCACGAGCGTCCTTCACATCCTGCAATGCACGTTCAAATTCATGATGCGGAACACCCATGACGACGTCTCCAAACATCTGCATGAAACGGCGATAACTGTCCCAGGCGAATCTCGCATTGTTTGTTTTCTTGATCAACCCCTGGACGGAATCGGGGGTAAGGCCCAGGTTGAGGATGGTATCCATCATTCCGGGCATGGACTGGGCAGCACCACTTCTTACAGAGACAAGCAAGGGATCATTATTGTCACCCAGCTTTGCACCCATCGTCTTCTCGAGTCTGGCAAGATGTTCCAGCACTTCTTCCCTCAACCCTTCAGGATAGGTACCATTATTGGCACTATAAAAGGCGCAAGCCTCAGTGCTGATTGTAAAGCCCGGTGGGACAGGAAGCCCAATGCTGGTCATCTCGGCAAGGTTTGCACCCTTTCCTCCGAGTAAATCCTTCATCTGGGCAGTTCCTTCTGCCTTACCGGAGCCAAAAAAATAGACATACTTTGTGTTCTTTGTTGCCATACAAGACTCCTCTTCATTTTCACTATTACTAGACGTGCAAATCCTACCTGCTTAGCTCCTGACTGTCAATGAATCCAGAGCGTATAAGAAGCAGTTTGGGTACTTCCAACTTCTTATTAGATAAATATTTGTTAATATTCTTTTTGGAACATTATTCCAATTTGGCCTTAGCATTCGGTGTTGAGCAAAACCAAAGACAAATCGAATTTTGCTTCTTCCTATCAGCTTTCAATAATTTTATACGTTTTCACGCAATTCATGATTAATATTTGACTGAATACATCATTTTTGCAACAAACATCAGCAATCATTGAATGGCATCCCAGCCTTAGCCCAAAAAAAAATCACCCACATCCCCCGAAGGGAATATGGGCAAAGCAAAAAGAATGAACTAATTAGGGCTGTTTGCCAATATAGGCAAGAATACCACCATCGACATACAGGACATGCCCATTCACAAAGTCACTTGCACTGGAGGCAAGGAACAAGGCAGGACCGGTGAGATCCTCAGTTGTCCCCCAACGCTCTGCAGGTGTCTTTGCTACAATGAACGAGTCGAATGGGTGACGGCTGCCGTCGGCCTGCCTTTCCCTGAGAGGAGCTGTCTGCGGGGTTGCAATGTAGCCAGGTCCGATCCCGTTGCACTGGATGTTGTACTTGCCGTACTCGCTGCAGATATTTCGCGTCAACATCTTCAGTCCTCCCTTTGCAGCAGCATACGCTGCAACCGTCTCTCTGCCCAGCTCACTCATCATGGAGCAGATATTTATGATCTTACCGCTCTTTCTCTCCATCATCCCGGGCAGGACAGCCTTGCTCACGATGAAGGGGGCAGTCAGGTCGATGTCGATTACCTTGCGCCATTCCTCTGCACTCATCTCGTGCATCGGGACACGGCGGATTATCCCTGCATTGTTCACCAGTATATCAACCGGTCCAAGGTCCTTGATTATCTTCTCCGTTGTCTCAGCTACCGCTTTCTCATCGGTGACATCACACACGTAGCCCTTGGCTTCGATGCCTGCTTCCTTGTAGGAAGCAAGGCCCTTGTCCACCAGCTCCTGGTTGATATCGTTGAACGCAATCTTTGCACCAGCAGATGCATAAGCACTTGCAATGGCAAACCCGATGCCGTAACTTGCCCCAGTCACCCAGGCCACCTTCCCCTCAAGGGAGAACTGCTTTTCAATATATCCCATATAATTTACCTCAAATCCTTCGTTGCCACATGGTCCATGTCAGTGTAGGTTCTGTTCTCACCACACATTGACCAGATGAACGTATAGTTTTTCGTACCGACTCCGCTGTGGATCGACCAAGACGGATTGATAACAGCCTGTTCGTTGTGCACTATGATGTGCCTTGTCTCACTCGGTTCCCCGAAGAAGTGGAACAGTGTCTGCTCTGCATCTATGTCAAAATAGAAGTACACTTCCATTCTTCGCTCATGCGTATGCACAGGCATCGTGTTCCATACACTGCCCTCTTTCAATTGAGTCAGCCCCATGGAAAGCTGGCAGGTATCCAACACATCGGGGTGAATATACTGGTTGATCACCCGTTCATTGCTCTCTGCCTTGGTGCCAGCAGGTACATGCTTTGCTTCTGCAAAAACGATATGCTTTGCTTCAAAGGCATGGTGCGCAGGAGTACTGCTCATATAGAACTTCGCAGGCTTTTCCCCATCATTGCTTCCAAGGGTGACCTTTTTTGTTCCCATCGGCAGGTACAATCCATCAAGGCTCACCAAATCATAGCGTTTGCCATCTGCGACCACGTATCCGTCGCCACCGATGTTGATCAGACCAATCTCGCGGCGCTGCAGGAAATACTCGACACCAAAATCCTTCATAGGATCGATGTTCTTCTCCAGGTCCAGCTCCCCTTTCACAGGCATTGCACCCATCGTGACAATCCTGTCGATGTGTGAGTAAACGCCACTCACCTCATCTGAAAGAAATATTCCGTCCACCAGGAACTCATCCCTGAGCTCCTGTGTCGTCATATGCTTGAATGCCTCTTTACCAGTCGAATACCTTGTATCCATATCGTAACTCCTTACAATTAATTTTTTCTTAATATCTATACCACCATCTATATGATGGATGGCAACCACAAACTCAAAGCGGGAACAAATGTTATCCCCACCAATACTATCACATTGCAGATGATAAATGGGGCAGCGGACCTGAATACGCTCACAATGTCCATTCTACATATTTTGCTCGCCACATTCAAACACATCCCAACTGGAGGGGTCACCAATCCAATTGCCAAACCAACAATGATGATAGCCCCAAACTGCAATTCATTCATCCCAAACTGCTGCATAACAGGCAACAGTATCGGACTGATGAGAAGAATACAGGGAGTAACATCAAGGAAAGTACCAAGCAGAAGGATGATGATATCCAGGAACAGGAACACCATCCAGGCTGGGATATTTGAATCCATCAGGAAGGCGCCGATGGCTGCAGGAACCTGTTCAACAGCAAGAATCCAGGTGAAGATCATGGTAAAGCCCCCGATGATCATGATCGAGGATGACATCATGAAGGTCTTCTTCAATGCATTCTTCACTTCAGACCACTTCAGTTCCTTGTAGACAAAGAATCCAAGGATGGTTGCATAGAGCACAGCAAGACCAGCTGATTCACTAGCCGTGGCAATACCAAAAGAGACGCTGAGGATGATCAAGAGAGGCATAACAAGGGCAAGTGAGCCATCTTTGGTCACCTTCAATGCATGCTTCCATTCTATCTTCTCCTTTTCAGGATGGTAGCCCCTGCGCCTGGAGATCAAGTAGGTCATGATCAACTGCGTTGCACCAACCAGAATGCCTGGGATGAGCCCAGCGAGGAACAGCTTTCCAACCGATGCACCACTAACCATGGCGTACATAAGCATGGGTACCGAAGGGGGTATGATCATGCCAATGGTCGAGGAAGCTACCGTGATACCAGCTGCAAATCCCTTGGGATATCCTTTTTTCACCATATCAGGGATCAGGATGGAACCAAGGGCTGAGGTATCGGCTACAGAGGAACCAGAGATACCACCGAATATCATCGATGCGACAACATTCACTTCCCCCAGTCCCCCACGAACCGGACGCACCAGAAGCATGGAGAAATCAATCAGTCTCTTGGTCAGCCCACTGTGGTTCATCAACTCTCCCGTGAGCATGAACAGCGGCATGGCAACAATGATGAAACTTTCAGTTCCCGACCATACCCGTTGGGGAAAAGTCAAGAGAAACGTCGGGTTGCTCATGAGCATATAGATGATCCCGGAAGCTCCAATGGCATATGCAATCGGCACACCAATGACGAGGAGAACAATCAAGGCAAAAAACATCAATGAAAGTTCCATTATTCGCCTCCTCCGGCATTTGTCAGGCCCAATTCATAATCATCCTTGTACCCTTTCACTGGTTCAGGGATGTCGATAAACTCTTTTAGGATATTCACCACAGCATAGAAGATGGTAAAGAGAAACGAAATGGGGATCATCGCGTAGTAGTACCCACGAGGTATCCCTGTTGCGGGAGAAGGGACCTTCCCCACCTTCATGATCATCCGGTAACTGTAATAGATCATTACCAGGGAGACCACGATAATCACTACCTGCCCAATGACAGCAAAAACCTTACGGGGCTTTGCAGGCATTGCCGAGACAAAATTGGAGACTGCAATATGCTCAGATTCCCTGAGACCGAGGGCAGCCCCGAAAAACGTAGTGGCCACAAAGACCATCGTCAACAACTCCTCAGACTGGACGAAGGCAATGGAAAACACATAGCGGAGTATCACCGAGATGATTACTCCTGTTGCAAGAATTGCGGTTAGGGCAATACCTACCACAGAAAGGAACCGATCGATTCCCAGAATGAGTTTTTTCATACAAAACCACACTTATCCTTTAGACAGAAATCACCCGTCCCCCGAAGAAGACGGGCCCGTAACATCATGTTTCGTTGACAATCCTGCGCATCTCATCCAGTTCAGCCTGGGTAAAAACGCCTTTATCCACGAAATAGGAATACACCGGCTGACAAGCATCGATGAACTGTTGGATCT
>JAIMZO010000086.1 GCA_020054965.1 Spirochaeta sp.
GATTGCGTATGCCATGATGCAGAAACTCCTGTCCATGGATTGCAAGACACTGTTTGCAACCCACTACCATGAGCTTGCCCGAATTGATACCAGCGCCATCCAGCTCTTGACGTTGCAGGTAAGCGAGATGGGCGGGGAGGTAAAGTTCATGAGGAGGGTCATTGAGGGAATTGCAAACAGTTCCTATGGGTTGAACGTTGCAAGAATGGCAGGGGTCGGCCGTGATGTCATACGCCAAGCCCGACAATTCCAGAAGCAGCACTTTGCGGAGTATGATTTCTCTGCAATGCAACCTGATCTGTTCAGTGCAGCTGCTGAACAGGAAGAACTTCCCAATAGTGATCTTGATGCGAATGAAAGAGAAGTCATCGATGCTTTGGAGTCATTCAGCATAGACCGTTCATCACCCTTGGAGGCCCTTCTGTTGTTGAAGGATTTACAGGAGAAATTGCAAGCAAGATAATCACAGATTCTTCTTAAGGAACATGTGGTGCCATCTATGCAAGAAACTTTCTGATACAATACTCTGCCCAACATGTGAGGAAGCCATTCGGAGGGCAGGGTATGATTTCCTGTTCACACATCGCTGTCCAGTCTGTGGACAACCGGTTCTTGATGCTACCTATGCCTGTCCATTCTGCAGCAAAGGAATACTCTCCTATGGCCCATACGGAAAAACTCTTGCCTCTTTGATCAGACACTTTAAATTCGGGGGAGAACGGTCGCTGACACCTCTCTTGTCTGGGTTATATATACCACTTCTGAAAAGGGTGACCTCTCCGATCATTATTCCCATACCTTGCTCAAGGGAAGGGTACAGGAGAAGGGGTTTTGACCAAAGTGAGGTTATTGCCTCCTATCTTGCTAGAAAGGAGGGTTATGCCTGTCTTTCTCTTTTCAACCGACATAAGGGAATGCAACACAAATATCTTTCAAAGGAGCAACGCCTGGGTGAACAAGGTATACAATTGACACATTCCAAGAAAAAACACCGCCAATTTCTCCATTTTCTGTCAGCAGGGTATACCGCCATTCTCCTTGATGATGTCAAAACAACTGGAGCTACCTCACGAAGGGCAAGTGAACTGCTGGAGTCTCATTTTGGGTGCAAAGCAAAGATAATGGTACTTGCCGATGTCTAGGCAATATGCATCGTTGACAAAAATCCTCGTTATCGATAGTATTCTAGAAGGATTAGTTGTTTATTGGGGATCGCCAACCGGTGCATCCCTTTTTTATGAATTTTTTCAGGAGCAATATGATACAGAAAGGAATAGAAGAAACACCTTTGTTTCGTGAGTACGAACCTCTTCTGAGTGCAATGGGCATAACATTGGTGGACATCAATGAGATAGACCGCGGAAGCAGTGTCTTGGTTACCATCGTAATCATGGCAAAGGAAGAGGAAGTAAATGTCGACCACTGTGCGAAGGTATACCGATTGGTATATCCACGAATGGAACTGACATTGGGTGAGCGTGATCTGCAACTCGAGGTAACCACCCCAGGCCTTCAACGCACAATCAAGGATAGCTATGAGTTCAGCTTGTTTACCGGCAAGCGAGTACGGGTTTATGATATAAGCAAGACGGCATGGGTAAGTGGTATCATCAAAACATGTGATGACCATTCACTTACGCTTGACGAGGTATTTATTGAGGATGGAAAAGAGATGATCGCAACAATGGTTGTGGAGTTGGCTTCTATCCAGAAGGCTAAACTCGACTATAGATGGGAGGACAATTCACATGGCAACTGAAATTGGTGACGCTATCAGAAGTATGGTAGCGGAAAAGAATATTTCCGAGGAGCTGGTTATCAGCACCATCGAGGACATACTCCGTGCTGCGTACAAACGTAAATTCGGTACCGATGAGAATGCCGTCATAGAGTTCAATGAAGATTATACCAGCGTTGAGCTTGCAAGCAGACGCCAGATTGTCGATGATGACGAATGGTACAATGAGGTGACTGAGATTCCTCTCAGCGAAGCAAAAGAAATCCACGAGGATTGTGAGATTGGTGACGAGTTGCTCATTCCCGTCGACCTCAAGGAATTTGACCGTATCAGTGTACAGAGTGCAAAACAACGTGCCCATCAGAGCTTTCGAGATATCCAGAAGGATACGCTGTACAGTGAATTCAAGGCAAAAGAAGGTCAGTTGATCATCGGTTATTATAGGAGACAAGCTCCAAATGGTGACATCTATGTCGATATCGGAAGCACGGAAGGCCTTCTTCCCAGGAGATACCAATCCAGCAGGGAAAGCTACCAGAGCAATGACAAGATCAAATGCTATGTTGAGAGTGTAGAAAAAGCTGAGCGTGGAGTTCGGGTCATCCTTTCAAGGACAAGTAGTGAATTGATCCGCAAGCTCTTCGAGGTTGAAATACCGGAAATTGCTCAGAACCAGATTGATATAATCAAGATTGTTCGTGAAGCCGGATACCGCACAAAGGTGGCCGTTGCATCACGTAATGACGATATCGACCCTGTCGGTGCCTGTGTTGGGTTGAAGGGAAATCGAATCCAGACTATCATGAGTGAGATAGAGGGTGAGAAGATTGATATCCTTCGCTACGATCCCAACCCGATCAACTATATCCGCAATGCACTCTCCCCAGCGCAGGTGAAGGATGTAGTGGTTCTTGACAAGAATATCTATCATGCAGTCGCCATTGTTGAAGACAGCCAACTCTCATTGGCCATTGGTAAGCAGGGCTTGAATGTTCGTCTGGCCAACAAGTTGGTCGACTGGATGATTGATGTGAAGACCCAGGCGCAGTTTGATGAGATGGATATCGCCAAGGAAGCCCGATCAAAAGCTGAAAGCATCTTCCTTGATGAGCACGAGTACTATGGTGAGGAGCTTGTTGCCAAGGGTGATGAGGAAGTACTTGTTGGTCAGGAAGTGGAGGTTGTTTCTGATGAGAGCTTTGTTGATGAGGATGAGATTGCCCTCACTGAACTTCCTTTGGATGAGATGTTGCTGAAGAAACTCCATTTCCACGACGTGTATAGTGTTGAGGAGTTCATCAATCTCAGCGAAGAGGATCTCGCAAGCTTCAGTGATTTGAGCGAGGAAGAGATTATTGCAATCAAGGATACCATCAATGAGTACGTTGATATCGTTGAAGATGAAGAGGAAGCTGAGACTGAGTACGTCTGTCCCAATTGTGGTTCCCCCATCACAGAGGATATGAATGTGTGCCCCAACTGTGGTACAGGTCTGGTATTTGAGGTAGAGTAAATTATAGAGGAAATGATGTCGGAAGAGAATAACAAGCCAAAAGCAACGTTGATCAAACATGTTGTGAATCCTACGGAACACAACAAAGAGCAGAAGAGTCCCGCCATAGAACCTGAGTCCATGCCAAAGGCTCCCGCTGAAAAGCGGAGGGTGGTAGTGGTAAAGAAAAAGGTTGTCGTGGTGAAGCCTCAGGCTCGCAAGGAGGCTGAAAAGCCCGAGAAAGAGAAGCAGGAAGGCAAGAAGACCCCCAAGGATGAAGGCAGCAAGGAAGCAACTGAAAAGAAGAAGACAGCTTCTGATGGCCACACAAGCAGTGTGGTACGAAAGACCCATCGTCACAGCGGGACAGAGAACCTATCCGCTTCTCCCTTGCATAACGGTCCGGTCGTCATCAGACCGACCAATCTGCCACCGGTTCCCAACCAGGGATTGACGGTCAAGGATCATAAGAAGTTGCAGGATGAAAATCCTGGTGGCATCCCTTCCAAAGAGAGTCCGGTCCCCAGTTCAGGCCCACGTGTAGCCGGTATGGTTGGTGGACGTCCAGCTCCTGGGACCAGACCACCCTACCGCCCCAACAACAACAGGGGTGGATATCAGGGCCAGGACAATCGTGGCCCAGCTAGACCTGCTGGAGCAGGTGGGTATCAGGGCCAGGACAATCGTGGCCCAGCTAGACCTGCTGGAGCAGGTGGGTATCAGGGCCAGGATAACCGTGGGCCAGCCAGACCTGGTGGATACAGGCCTAATACGAATGGTCCGGCAAGGGGTGGCGCCCCATTCCAACGCAGTGGTGGTTTCAGAGCACCTGGCGGTCCCCGTCCTCCCTTTGGTGGACCTCAAGGTGGCGGAGGAAATCGACCTCCCATGCAGGATCAGGATATGGCTCCTGTAAACCAGCGTACCAACAAGAAAAGCTTCAAAAAGAAGAATAACGCTACGTATAAGAAACGGAATGCTGAAGAAGAGAAGGAATTCCAGATTCAGAGACGCAAGCAACAGGCAGCAGCCAAACTTGCAGCAGTACCCAAGTCCATTGACATGATGGAGGTCATTACGGTAAGTGACCTTGCCAAGAAAATGAACTTGAAAGCTGGTGAGATCATAGCAAAGCTTCTCAAGATGGGTATGATGGTTACCATCAACCAACAAATTGATCACGAAACGGCTGAGATCATTTGTAGCGAATATAACTGTCAGGTAAATCTGGTCTCACTCTACGATGAAACCTTGATCGTAAGTGATCCTGACAAGGATGAGGACCTGATTGACCGTGCACCAATTGTGACGGTCATGGGACACGTTGACCATGGTAAGACCAAATTGCTTGATGCAATTCGTTCCACCAAGGTAGCCGAAGGTGAGTATGGTGGGATTACCCAGCACATCGGAGCCTACAAGGTCAATCTTCCTGGAAAGGGTGAGGTTGTCTTCCTCGATACTCCTGGACACGCCGCATTCTCCATGATGCGTGCCCGCGGAGCGCAGGTTACGGACATTGTCATCCTGGTGGTAGCCGCCAATGATGGAGTGATGCCACAAACCCGTGAAGCCATCGACCACGCTCGAGCCGCCAATGTTCCCATTATAGTCGCAATCAACAAGTGTGACCTGCCTGAGGCAAAGCCTGAGCGCGTCATGCAACAGCTCTCTGACCTTGGTCTGATGCCTGAGGCATGGGGTGGACAGACACTGTATTGTGAGATTTCTGCTCTGAAGAAGACCGGTATCGACGAATTGCTTGATACCATCCTCCTTGAAGCTGAAATGCTCGAGCTGAAAGTCAATGCAAATTGCAGGGCTGAAGGCAAGATCATTGAAAGCAGAATCGACCAGGGTAGGGGTATTGTTGCCTCCGTCTTGATCCAACGTGGTACACTGAGACAGGGGGATCACTATGTTGCCGGTATTTACCCAGGCCGTGTTAGAGCCATGTTTGATGACAAGGGGAACAAGATTGAGGTGGCTGGTCCTTCCACTCCTGTTGAGATCATCGGTCTCTCGGATATCCCGGGAGCAGGCGATCCGTTCCAAGTTACCGAAGATGAGAGACAGGCCCGTCAGGTTGGTAACAAACGACAGGAGCTTGAGAGAATCGGGGATAGCCGTAATGTGAAGAAGGTTACCCTGGACAACCTCTACACCAAGATCAAGGAAGGAGCCATCCAGGAGTTCAATGTCATCATCAAGGGTGATGTACAAGGATCTGTTGAAGCCTTGCAGGGTGCACTGCAGAAACTCTCCAATGATGAGATCCATCTCAATGTAATCCGTGCAAGTGCCGGTGCAATCATTGAAAGTGATGTTACCTTGGCCAGTGCATCTGATGCATTGATTATCGGGTTCAATGTACGCCCGACTCCAAGGGCCCAGGTCCTTGCTGACCAAGAGAAGATCGAGATCCGTAAATACAACATCATCTATGATGTGGTAGACGATATCAGGAGTGCTATGGAAGGCATGCTCAGTCCTGAGGTACGTGAGGTAGAGATTGGTACTGTTGAGGTCCGTGATACCTTTAAGGTACCCAGAATTGGAACGATTGCCGGATGTATGGTTACCAGTGGAAAGGTCAAGAGGAATGCCTATGCAAGGGTCTTCCGCGAAGATATCCAGCTCACTTCCGACAAAGTCAAGATTTCGAGCTTGAAGCGATTCAAGGATGATGCGAAGGAAGTCGCAGAAGGCTTTGAATGTGGTATTGGACTGGAAAATTTCAACGAGTTGCATGTTGGAGATATCCTTGAGATCATAGAGACCGAGGAAATCGCCCGCAAGTTGGTAGCAAAAAGTGAATAACAACCATGAGTGAATATAGCCAGAAGCGAATAGAAGCAAAACTCTCTGAGGCGATCAGCATGCTGATCGTCAAAGGGGAGGTGAAAAATCCCCTGGTCAGCACCCTTTGCTCGGTTAGCAAGGTGGAGCTCTCCCAGGACAATGCCTATGCGACCGTCTTCATCTCCTCTGTTCTTGATGACAAGAGCCTTGAGGAGAGTGTTGCCGGATTGCAGAAGGCAAGTGGATTCATTCAGAAACGTGTAGGGGCATTCCTGAAAACCCGGAATACTCCTGTATTGCGATTCAAGGCGGACATCTCTCTGAAAGAAGGACAAAAGATCAATGCCTTGATAGATTCATTGGTGGAAGATGGGAAAGAACGCTAGTATTCTCCTCATCAACAAGAAACGGGGACTGACAAGTTTTACGAGTCTCAACGATATCAAGCGTACCATAGACCCAAAAGTAGGGCATGCTGGTACGCTTGATAAGTTTGCAGAGGGACTCTTGATTGTGTTGACAGGCAGCATGACCAAACTGAACATCCTGTTTTCCCAGATGGACAAGCAGTATCGTGCGCACATCCAGTTTGGAAGTGAGACCGACACCCTCGACCCGGAAGGGGAGGTGATAGCAGAATCGGCTATTCCATCCTATGAAACGATTTTGCAAGCCATTCCCCTGTTTGTGGGAGAAGGTGAGCAGGAACCCCCTGCCTATAGTGCCTTGCATATCAATGGGAAACGGGCGAGTA
>JAIMZO010000087.1 GCA_020054965.1 Spirochaeta sp.
CACTGAGTTTCTCCGTGGTTTTTTCTCGCTGGTGGCCAAGGAAGGGAAATGTCTTTTCAATGAGGGGATTTGCCAGCATTTTCCCACCTATGAACGCGATCGGCTCAAGGAAATGTATGAAGCACTGGGCGATTTTCTCACTGAGATGGGTGTGATACGGAGAGATGCACGGCGTTGTACCCTTGATTGGCAGAAAACAGAGGCATTGCTCTCCCTTTCCGATTATCAGTTGCTCTTGCTCCTGCTTTCCAGGAACCTCGAAGGCACGGCCCCCCTGGAATTTGTCAATGCACTGCTCTCGATCCTGCAGACTCTTGGAGGTTGTGATACCACCTCACTCAAGCTTCTGATCAAGGGCCTATGCATCCGCTACCAGATTACCTACACCGCTTCGCTGCTCAACGAACTCTCCACATGGGGAGTCTTGACCCTGGATGAGAACTGGCAAGTTTCCGCCATCAGCAATGAAAGCCAGCGGACAGGGCTGCTCATAGACAGCGACCAGACCATCAGCTACCAAGGAAACTCACCTGCAGGGGATATTCTCTATAGGTTTGCTTACCTGGAAGTGTTGGACCATCAAAGAAAGTATCATATCACCAAGGAGAGTGTGCTGGGGGCGTTTGATGCCTCATTGGATTACCCCCAGATCAAGGAGTATCTTCAGGCAAACAGTGCAAGGAGGATGGACACCTCCCTGACCAAACAACTCGAAATGCTCAGTGAGCGTTACCAGAACGTGACCATCTATGACGGGCTGGTTCTCTCCTGTGATGAACGCACTGCAAATCTTGTTCACAATCTTCCTTCTCTTTCAGAGCATTGTCTTGCCACACTCTCGCCCACCATTTTCATCATGCGCAGGGATAGTGAGGATACCTGGAGGCAGGTGTTGAAGAATGCCGGTCAGTTGGTCGGTGCTACCAAGAGCTTCGACAGAATCGAGATCATGGAAAAGAAAGAGCATCCTATATTGCGGGAACGAATTGGAAAAGCTGCAACACTAAGGCAGATTACCACCCTTCCCTGCCATCCCAGGAAGCCAGTGGAAAAAGCTCCCCTCGATGAATCATTACGGCAAGCCATTGCAAAGGCGGACCTTTCCAAGGCTGAACGGGAAGACCTGGAGCATCGTTTCCAGAGCAGGATCATACTCCTACCTTCCCAGATTGTGCCCCAGGTGCTCAACCCCATCCTCGAGGCTGGAGGATTCGACTACCAAGGCAAGGTGAGTCTCTGCAAGCAGGCAGCAGGAAAGAAGGACATCCTCCTTGAATTGCAACTCCCCGACCAGGAACTGATCGTCCAAGCGCTGGAACTTGCCTTCACCCCCCAGAAAGAGGCACTGCTCAAGGCAGCGGTTATGCCCTCGATGGAGGTAAAGATCCTGCCGGTGAGCAAGCTATTCCTTATTCGTCTTGTCAGATTTCATTTTACCTAAGTCAGAGTGCTACCGTCACCCAGTGTGGGTAGTGGTATCCAGTGAATGCCTCAAACTGCAGTTTCCCCTGCTCCATCAGCATCTGTTTCCCACCGATGACGGTGCAACCTGCCCCCTTGGCCCGCTTGAGAAAGGCTGTCTCCTCTGGCTTGTAGACCAATTCGTACACAATTTCCTTACCAGAGAATTGGAAGGAAGGACAAGGATCCTGCCCTTCCAGGTCCCCCATCCCTACATTGGTTGTCTGTACCACGAGATCCACCATCTCACTGTAGAGGTGGGCATTATCCAGGGTATCGTAGGCACTCATGGTCTCATTTGCCAAGGTTCTGGCATGTTCGAGGCTCCTGTTGAGGATGGTTACCTTTACGCCGTGATTGTGCAGGGCCCATACTACCGCCCTGCTCGCACCACCGGCTCCGATTACCAAGGCAGTCCTGATTTCCCCCTGGGCAATTAGCTCATCGATAGGGGCAAGGAATCCATAGTAATCCGTATTGATTCCTTTCCACATGTTCTGGATCCTGACCACTGTATTGCATGAACCAATTTGCTTCACTTCACGGGTGATGCGTCCCAGGTAGGGTTGTACGCTCCGCTTATGGGGAACGGTTACCGAGAATCCATGGATTTGCAACATCTCAGCCAGTCTGAAGAATGCCCTGACCGAATCCACAAGGAACGGAACATATACAGCATTATAGCGAATTGCCTCAAATCCTGGGTTATGGATCAGGGGAGAGGAGGTATGGCTGACCGGATTGCCGATGATCCCATAGATATGGGTCCTGGCATCAAGCTTGTCAGAGCGGTACAGCTCACTCATGCTTTGGGCACTGAGGTGGCCCGGAGCTGCTTGGCTGTCCGAACAAAAGCTCAGCAAGGAACCACACTTCTTGTAGAGAATACGGGTGCAGACCCCGTAGGGACCCATACCGATCACTATTTTTTCTGTAAGGCTGGAAAGTTCCTGCTGGACCCTGAAAAGGGTAATGACATCCATCATGTTTCCAGGGGTGACAGCCACCTTGGGAATATCGCCCTTGGCTGCCAACTTATATATTCTCCCAAAGAGATCTGCAGGGACACACTCAAAATTGTGGTAGCTCCTGACAATCCGTATGCCACGGGTTCGGAGCATATTCTCCAGATCCACCTTTTGCTCAAAGAGGGGATCCTTGAACTTCAGGTCACTCTTCTTGACATCATCCTCGATATCCACATAGGTAAAATCGCCTTTTGCTGCCTCATAGAGAAGCTGCAACCGCTGCTTCTCGGGCAAGCTGCACATTCCACCGTCAATTTTACGGCGCATGGTCAACATCACAGGAAGGTCAACAGAGGAAGGAAACGAGGATGCAATCTTCTGTTCATCGGGAAGCAGATGGTCGAGCCGCAGTTCTGCCAGGGCAATCCACTGTCGGTTGCGTTCCACCAAGGCCCGGTTCTCCTCCAAGGTCGAGCCGGTAAGAGTTAGGCAAAGCACTGTAAACCTCCTGGATTCTGGTGGATTGTCACCGAACACACGCTTGTGTTAAGGTAATCATATCGTCAAACACCGGGATTTTCAACACCCGTTTCAGTATAAGGAGAGAGAGTGTGGCAACCTTGCAAGTCCAACGTGTACACCTGGCTTTTGGGGACAGGGATATCCTGAAGGATGTTTCCTTTACCCTGAATGAACAGAGCAGGAGTGCACTGGCAGGAGGAAATGGCAGCGGCAAGTCTACGTTGCTGAAGGTAATCAGTGCTCAGATGAGTGCTGATGACCTTCAGGTTTCCACCTCCAAGAATTTGAGAATCTCCTACCTTCCCCAAAGTGATATTGTCTTCAATGCAGGAACCGTGTACCAGGAAGTGGAGAAAGCGTTCTCCCGGTTCCAGGAACTGAGCAGGGAGCAGCATGCGATTGAAACCCAGCTTGCTGACAGCAATCCTACTGTTTCCACAGAACCTCTTCTGCACCGTTTGGCAGAAATACAGGAATACCTGCTTGCACAGGGATATTTCTCACGTAAGCAGACCATTGAACAGGTTCTCCTCGGTCTCGGATTTACCATGGCAGACATGAACCGTCTTTGCAGTGAGTTCTCAGGAGGATGGCAGATGCGTATTGCCCTGGCAAAAATCCTGGTTGAGAATCCTGACATCATGTTGCTTGATGAACCTACGAACTACCTTGATATCGAGGCCATCTATTGGCTGAAAAACTACCTGAAGGTCTACGAAGGAGGATTGATGATCGTCAGCCATGACCAGGGCTTTCTCGATGATACGGTCAGGGAGGTCTATGAGCTGTTTGGGGGAACACTGAAACGCTATAGTGGAAACTACAGTGATTATGTCAAGCAACGTGAACTGGAGATAAAACAACTGGAAGCTGCGTATAAACTTCAACAGGATCAGCTACAGAAGACTGAGCAGTTCATTGAAAAGTTCCGTTACAAGGCAACCAAGAGCAAGCAGGTGCAAAGCCGGATAAAGATGCTGGAAAAATGGGAATTGGTGGAAGTCCCCTCCCACTTGAAGCAACTTTCCTTTTCCTTCCCTCCTGCCCCGCACAGTGGCAAGGATGTCATCATCATTGATCACGTAAGCAAACGCTATGGGCAACAGGTCATCTTTGAGGATTTTTCGTTTCTGGTCAGTAAAGGGGAACGGATTGCGGTTACCGGGAAGAACGGTGCCGGGAAATCGACGCTCTTGAGAATGCTCAGCGGACAAGACAGTGATCATGAGGGAACCATCAGGCTGGGAAGCGGTGTAAGTATCGGATACTTTGCTCAGGACACAGAAAAAACGCTCAATCCCAAGAATACCGTATTGGAGGAGGTCTCCAGTGTTGCTGCAACCAATGACATCCCAAAACTGCGCACCTACCTTGGATCATTCCTGTTCAGCGGTGATGATGTATTCAAATCGGTTTCCGTGTTGAGCGGAGGAGAGCGAAGCCGGCTTGCATTGCTCAAGATCCTCCTGCATCCGGTCAATCTGTTGATCCTGGATGAGCCAACCAACCACCTGGACATCAACGCAAAGGAAATGTTGCTGGAGGCACTGAAACAATATGATGGTACCATGATCTTTGTCAGCCATGATGCATATTTCATAGAACACATCGCCTCAAAGATTCTTTACCTTACGAATGACAATCCCCCTGAACTCTTCGATGGTGATTATTCCTATTTCTCCTATAAGCTGGAGCAGAAGGAGAAAGTGGAGAAACAAAATTCCCCAGCTTACCAGACCGAGAGCAAGCAGGCACGTTCGTACAAGGAAGCCAACAGAATGAGGAATAGGCTGGGTACCTTGCAACGCCAGAGCGAAAAGCTTTTGGGAAACCATGAGAAACTGGAGGCATCGATTGCTTTGGTGGAAGCGGAAATGGCCAAGGAAGAGAATTACTGTGATGCCGAGACAATCACCAGATTGGTAATGGAAAAGGAAGCACTCAGTGAGCAGCTGCACGCTGAGGAGCATGCTTGGCTTGAGTTGAGTGAAGAGATAGAGAAGCTGGAGGCAGAAATTGGCTGATTTTGCGACGCTGTTACCGTCCTTGATACTGGCTAGTGGATCAGTGGCGCGCAAGGCACTGCTCGAATCACTTGGAGTGACTGTGAAGGTATTCGAAACAGGGTGTGATGAAACGCACGATGAAACTGATCCAGCAAGAGTCACAGAGATGCTTGCAAAACGAAAACTGGCATCCTTTCAGGATACTCACCCCCTCTATGAGATACCCGTTCTCTGCTGTGATACCATGATCTCTTTCCAAGGCTCCCTGATTGGAAAACCCAAAAACAGGCAGGAGGCTTTTTCCCAGCTCTCCCTCTTCGATGGGAATATGCATGAAGTACATTCAGGGTGGGCCCTGTGGTACCAGGAAAAGGTATTTAGCGGGACGGACCTGGCCGAGGTTTCCTTCAAGAACCTTGGTCCCGACCGAATTGCCTCCTATCTGGAAACAGAGGAATGGAAAGGAGCCGCTGGCTCCTATCGTCTCCAGGGAGCAGGCCGGAACTTGGTTGAAAAAATCGTTGGTGATGAAGCTACAGTGATAGGCTTGCCATTGTTGCAAATTTCTGAAATACTGGGTGCACCTTTGTCCGTATAGTGACAGAGGAATCTCCACCCTAGAGGTGAGTAATAGTAGAAGGGTGACGCACAAATCAAGGCCAGTAGGTCGGTTGTGTTGTCAGACAGGAGGATTATGTCCGTAGTAACCATGAAGAGCCTGCTCGAGTCAGGCGTACATTTCGGCCACCAGACAAAACGGTGGAACCCCAAGATGGCCCGTTTCATTTTCAGCCAGAGAAACGGCATCCATATCATTGACCTGCAGAAGACTTCTGCTTGCATCGTCGAAGCATATGACGCTGTACGTGCAATTGTTAAGCAGGGCAAGCCTATTCTGTTTGTAGGTACCAAAAAACAGGCCCAGCAAGCTATTGAAGCTGAAGCAAAGCGCTGTGGCATGCCTTACATCAACAACCGTTGGCTCGGCGGAATGCTGACCAACTTCTCAACCATCAAGAAGTCCATTGCAACACTCAAGAAGATTGAGAAGATGGAAATCGATGGTACTTTCGAATCCCTTACCAAGAAAGAAGTCTCCTTGCTTACCAAGCAGAAGGCAAAACTGGAAAAGAACCTTGGCGGCATCAAGGACATGAAAGAGCTCCCAGGAGCCCTCTTCATCATCGATACCAAGAAGGAAGCCATTGCTGTCACGGAGGCAAAGCGCCTGGGTATCCCTGTTATTGCAGTCGTCGATACCAACTGCGACCCTACTGATATCACCTACCCCATCCCGGGAAACGATGACGCCATCCGTGCCATCAGCCTCTTTGTTGAAATCATTGCCAACGCAGTTGTCGACGCTGACAATGAAGCTGGTATCCAGATCATTGAAGCCCTTGGCGGTGATGATGAGGATGAAAAGGTAGAAGAGACCGAGGAAAAGGCAGAAGAAACCGAAGAAATTGTCTTCTCCACTGAAGAGGGTGCCGAATTCTCAAAGTTCGAAGAGAAAGAGAACGTAGAGAAGGAAGAATTGGCAGCAACTGAGGACGAGACTGAATCCGAAGACCTCCTCGTTGACGAAGAAACCCTGTACAAAGACTAAGGAGTGAAGCATGGCAATTACCGCTGAAGAAGTAAAAAAACTGCGCGATATTACCGGCGCAGGAATGATGGATTGCAAAAAGGCACTGACCCAGTCAAACGGTGACTTTGCCGCTGCTGAGAAAATTCTTAAAGAGATGGGTCTCGCCGCTGTAGCAAAGCGCCAGGACCGCGCAACCAACAACGGTCGTGTGTTCGTGAAAGTCGGAAAAGACAAGGCTGTCATGGT
>JAIMZO010000088.1 GCA_020054965.1 Spirochaeta sp.
ACGAGCACCCGGAGGTACGGTTCGATGGCCTTGCCTTGCGGTTCATGGATATCCAGAAGAGAATTTACGCCTTCCCGAACATGGGTAAGAAAGCTGAGCTTGTATGTGTACCTACCACCAGTGGTACCGGCAGTGAGGTTACTCCCTTTGCAATCATCACTGATGAGAAAAGTGGGATGAAATACGCAATTGCAGACTATGCACTCACCCCGACCATGGCGATCGTGGATAGTGAGCTAGCCATGGGAATGCCCAAGGGCCTGACCGCAAGCTGTGGGATTGACGTATTGACCCATGCCTTGGAAGCACTCGCCTCGAGCATGTCCACCGACTACACCAATGGATTGAGCCTTGAAGCGGCTCGTGTCATCTTCAAGTACCTGCCCAAGGCATATCGGGATGGATCGGACAAGAAGGCACGCGAGAAGGTACACAATGCCTCGACCATCGCGGGTATGGCCTTCAGCAATGCTTTCCTGGGAGTCTGCCACTCGATGGCACACAAGCTGGGAGCCCAGTTTCATATTCCCCATGGTATGGCAAATGCTCTGCTGCTCTGCAATGTCATTCGCTACAATGCAACTGACAATCCTACCAAGCAGGCTTCCTTCCCGCAGTATGAGTACCCCTCTGCTGTAAGCAGGTATGCAAGAGCTGCCGACTACATTGCCATGGTAGTAAACGAGCAGGAGAATACTCCCTACATCAAGACCACGGCGACTGACAGCCAGGACAAGAAAGTTGAGGCCTTGGTTGCAGGGATTGAGATGCTGAAAAAGGAACTTGATATACCTTCCTCCATCAAGGAGTGGGGCATCAAGGAGGAGGACTTCCTGGCCGTGGTCGACGAACTAGCTGTAAAAGCATTCGATGACCAGTGCACAGGGACCAACCCCCGCTATCCCTTGATCGGCGAGATCAAGCAGCTTTACCTGGACTGTTTCTACGGAAGGGTATATCAGGAAGCATAAGTGTGATTGTTTCTTACCCAGAGAGGACTCCGCTTAACGGGGCCCTCTCTCTTAATGTTCCCAGAGGAGAGAGGAATGGACAAATAGAACGCCAAGCAACCTCCTGACCTCCTAGGCTTCTATACAAGAAATGCCGCTTGTATTACCATGCTCGCATGTTTGAATGCAAACTCATCTGTACCGATATAGACGGAACCCTGCTTGATCCAAACCACCAGATCAGCGATAGGACCAAGGAAGCCATTCACCGTGCACGACGTAAGGGCATCATTGTTGCATTGGTAAGCGGCAGGATCGCAGGAAGCCTTACCCTGATTCAAGAGGAATTGGACATCACCGGCCCACTTGGGTGTTTCAATGGCTCACTCGTGCTCGATGAGGACGGAAAGGAACTGGAAGCACACCCCATCAGGGGGGAGCAGTGCATGCAGGTCCTTTCCTACCTCGCACAGACTGAGCTTGAATACTTCGTCTTCACCAATGAGTGTTGGTACATGAATGAAATGAATACCTGGTATGATGTGGAAGTGAAAGCTTCACGCACACAAGGGCATATTGTCACCCTGGACCGTCTCTGTGACACGCTGGGCATGGGTGAGAGACCATTCAAGCTTTTGGCTATGCATGATGACAATGAGTATATGAAGGAACAAGAGAAAGCCTTGCAGACCCGATTCGGCAGCTCCTTGAATATCTTCAGTTCCTCCCCCCGCTATATTGAAATACTGTCAAGAGGAGTTGATAAAGGACATGCAGTTCGCTCCATCTGTGAATCATATGGGGTAAATCCAGGAACCGTCATGGCTGTAGGGGACTACTACAATGACATCGGGATGTTCCGTGCTGCTGGATATGCGGTAGCCATGGCCAACGCACCCGATGAGGTCAAGGCACATGCACACGCATGTACCGCCAGCAACAGCGAAGACGGTCTGGCCCTCGCCATTGAGTCAGTCCTATGAAACGGCTGCTCTCCCTCTACAGAGGGTTGCCGCAGCCGATCTATGTTCTCTTCTTTGCCACGGTCATCAACGCAATCGGCATATTCATCTATCCATTCCTGACGCTCTACCTCACCAGACGATTGGGGTATACCCCGCTGCAAGCGGGTACATTCATGACCATCGCATCCATCCTCTATGTCCCCGGCTCCTTCATCGGCAGCAAACTTGCCGACACCATCGGGCGAAAACCGGTGTTGGTGGTTTTCCAACTGCTGATGGATCTCAGTTTCATCCTGGCGGGTTTCTTTGAGGGAGAGGCATTCGTGCCCTACTTCATACTGCTGGGTTTATTCTTCGATGGAGCGGTCGATCCTGCCCGGGAAGCTTTGAAGACCGATGTCACCAGCATCGAAAACCGCCAGGTTTCATTCAGCCTCATCTACCTTGGGCATAACCTCGGTTACTCCATCGGTCCGGTCATTGCAGGCTATCTCTTTTACAAAGCCCCTGAGTGGTTGTTCTATGGGAATGCTGCAGCCGGCATCCTCTCCGTGCTGCTTGTCATGATCAAGATAAAGGAGAGCAAGCCTTCCAAGGAATTGATCGAGGAAAGCAAAGGTTGGGAAACGACAGAGAAGGGAGAAGAGGGAGGCCTCTTCAAGGCCTTGATCACCCGCCCAAGGCTCTTGCTCTTTGCAATTTCGGTCACCTTTTTCAGTTTTGCCTACAGCCAGACGCTGTTTGCCCTTCCCCTGCTTACCACCAACCTGTTCGGCCAGGAGGGAGCACCCCTGTATGGGAGGATGATGGCGATCAACGGGATAGTGGTGGTCATATGCAATCCAATTATTGTAAGCTTGCTTAGACGGTTCCACCCCTTGGCAAATTCAACCCTCTCCGGCATTTTCTATGCGATCGGGTTCGGACTCTTTGCATTTGCCACCACCCCATTTGTTTTCATGGGATTAACGGTGATATACACGCTGGGTGAGATCATATCAGCAACCAATGACAATTTCTATGTGGCCAACAATACCCCGATCAGCCATCGCTCACGGTTCTCTGCGATCCTGCCCATCATCATGGGGACCGGACATGCAATAGCCCCCATAACCGGGGGCCTGATCATCGAATCGTACTCCATGAGCCTGCTCTGGATCACCACTGCCCTTGCCGCCCTTATCGGGGCAACCGGGGTCTTCCTGATCTACCTGAAGGAAAAACAGGAAAGAAAGTAAATACTTACCGCTTTTTTACGAGTGCCATCAGCACATCAGGGGAAACATCCTTATCATTCCCATGCTCAATGAGCAATTCGTTCAACCAAGAAGTTACTGCCTCATCCTGTGGCATCACGATAGCATGTCGCAATGGCAAGACGCTCCTGGGTTGCCTTGCACTTCGCCAGAGCAAACAAGCTCTTTCTCACTTCCTCATTCTTCTGCTGGGAAGCAGGGTATACCGAAGGTTCCAGGTAGTTTGCATGAATTGGGCAGGCATCCACACAGAGGTGGCAACCATCCTGGCATTTAGCGAAATCCATCTGTCCATTTTCGGTATCGGTTGCACCTGTTGGACGGGCGGACAGACACCATCCTTGGTGCAGAGGGAAGTAGTTCTTGCAACCTGCATCAGATGGCCTCCTTCTGGATGGGGTGGATCTTGAAACTGGGAACTTTACTGATTGGGCAAGGGGAAGGAGGATTATCCCCTCCATAGATAAAGCCAAAAATCTCACACACCCATACATTGGTGTTTTCAAGCAGTGCACTGCCATGCTTCCCTTACCGCATCATAAATGTCTTCAGGAGCTTGGAAGCCTTCCCACCCCAGGGCAGTACTTGCTTTACCCTCTGTCATCGGTTTTCTCTGCCGCATTGCCAGCTTCTGCATAGCCATCGGAAAAATCTGCGTTGATTGCAGCAATGAGGGGCTGGTAATCCTGTTCCTTCTTTGTAGCATGGTGAATGCCATGATATGAATCGAGTGTCCCGAACATGGTTGCTTCCTTGCTTCTGAGTTGTTTGATACATGCTTTTTGTAAATTGGAACAGAGAGCTCCAGGTTCCTCGCATGACATCTGTCTCATAGCATCATCATCTTCCTTGTCTCATGTCCATGCCGGTTTTTTGGTAAAAGACTCCAAAAGTTTCAAGTCACTCCTTTTCCTGGATATTATTTTTACCCGAAACAATCTAGACACGTGTATGGTTTGCATGCCTCTTGGCAAGGGTGAAGAAAACTGCAAGAAAACTGCATCTGATGACGATTTTTCGGAATATGAAGGTTTGCAATATCCATACTTTCTCCATGAAACACAGAGAAATTGGACAAGCAATCAAAGAACTCAGACAACAGAAAAACATGACACAGGAAGAACTCATAGAGAGAGCTGACCTCTCTCGAAGCCAGCTCTATTACATTGAATCGGGGAGGCGGACACCCCGCCTTCCCACAATCAACAGTATTTGCGCCGCACTCGGACTTTCATTTCTCGAGTTTGTACACTATATCTATCATTACTCACCTACCTCTTCAACGCCAAGCATCTCATCAATGGATGCACCAGGGGCAACCATCGGATAGACCTTGTCGTCGACCAGGATCTCACAGTCGATCAACACAGCCTCACCCAAATCCAGTGCCGCCTGCAGAATCGGCTTTGGATCATCAGTCTTGCTGATACGCATTCCCTTCACCCCATAGGCTTCCGCAAGTTTCAGCCAATCGATGGGGGTATCGAGAGTGGTCTCACTGTAACGTCGGTCGAAAAAGAGCGTCTGCCACTGACGTACCATGCCCAGCGTCTGGTTGTTCATCAGGAGAATGATAATCGGTAGCCGATACCGTGCAATGGTAGCCAGTTCATTGCAGTTCATCTTGAAACTGCCATCCCCGGCGACATTGACGACGCGTGCATCAGGATTGGCTACCTGTGCACCGATAGCAGCTCCTGTCCCATAGCCCATGGTTCCAAGCCCACCACTGGTGAGGAAATGACCGGGTTGGATGTGCTTGAGGAACTGCGCCGCCCACATCTGATGCTGACCGACCTCGGTCACTGCGAAGAACCCTTCAGGGATTACGCTCTGTAGTGCTTTCAGTATCTCCTTGGAGCGGGCACTCTCATTGTCCACCCGGATCGGGTACCGCTTCTTGTACTCAGCAACCTGCTCCATCCATTTCGTATGCGTCATGGGATTCACTATCCGGTTGTTCAGCTCATTCAGTACTACTTTCAGGTCCCCGATCAAGTGACAGTAGGTCTTGATATTCTTGTCAATTTCAGCCGGGTCCACATCGATGTGGATGATCTTGGCATTCTTCGCAAATGCGCTGGCTTTGCTGACAACCCGGTCACTGAAGCGAGCACCGATTACCACCAGGAGATCACAGGCGGAAACACTCATGTTAGAGACTTTCGTCCCATGCATACCTACCAAACCGGTAAAACGAGGGCTGAGGGAGCTCACGGCTCCTACACCCATCAGTGAAGTACAGGCAGGGCTGTCGATGTTCTCAAGGAACCGGGAGAGCTCTTCACTCGCCTTGGCCCTGATCACACCACCACCGACATAGCACATCGGCCGATGGGCTTGCTTGATCAGCCGCAAAGCCTGTTCCATGCTCTTCTCACTCAGTCTTTCGGTACGAGGGCGCAAGGCCTCGATCGACTGGGGTGAGAAATCAGCGGTATAGACTGTCACATCCTTCGGAACATCGATCAGGACAGGGCCAGGCCTGCCATCCTGTGCAATCCTGAAGGCAGTGCGTATGGTCTCAGCCAAGTCAGCTACATCCTTCACGATGAAGTTGTGCTTGGTGATCGGCATGGTGATGCCGGTTATATCCACTTCCTGGAAACTGTCCTTGCCCAGAAGGGGAACGGTCACATTACCGGTGAAAGCAACGATTGGGACACTGTCCATGTAGGCAGTGGCAATACCGGTTACAAGGTTTGTCGCTCCAGGCCCGCTGGTTGCCATACATACCCCGACCTTTCCTGTGCTGCGGGCATACCCATCTGCAGCATGGGCAGCACCCTGCTCATGGCTTGTCAGGATATGGCGGATCCGGCTTTGATTCTGATAGAGGGCATCGTACAGGGGCAATACTGATCCCCCGGGAAAGCCAAAAACGGTATCCACGCCCTGTTCAATCAGACATTCTATGATAATTTGTGCTCCAGTCATCTGCATGGTAGATTCTCCTCTTTGTGTATCATTTCTTGAAGACAGCCCCGGTGGAAGCACTGGTTACCTGCTTGGCATAACGGGCCAAATACCCTGTGGTAATTGGCGGCTCCTTACAGACCCACTGCTTCTTCCGTTCAAGAAGCGTCTTCTCATCGACCAGCAAGCTGAGCTCACCCCTTGGTATATCAATGCTGATCATATCACCTTCCTGGACGAGGGAGATCGGTCCTCCCTCCGCAGCCTCCGGGCTGACATGTCCGATGGAAGCCCCCCGGGTGGCGCCACTGAAGCGGCCATCGGTGATCAAGGCAACATCCTTGTCCAGGTTCATACCGGCAATGGCACTGGTGGGACTGAGCATCTCACGCATACCAGGGCCTCCCTTCGGCCCCTCATAGCGGATAACAATGACGTCCCCTGCCTTGATCTCTCCGGCAAAGATTGCCTTGATGGTATCCTCTTCGCTGTCAAAGACTCTTGCTGGTCCTTTGTGCACCAACATTTTCTCATCAACAGCACTCCTCTTCACCACTGCCCCATCGGGAGCAAGGTTTCCCCTGAGTACGGCAATCCCACCGGTCTTGCTGAACGGATTGTCGATGGGGCGGATGACCTCATGGTTGTAGATGGGTGCTGTACTATAGAGTTCCCCTATGG
>JAIMZO010000089.1 GCA_020054965.1 Spirochaeta sp.
TGATCCAACATATCATAGCCATGGCGAAAGATCTTGGGATTACCTCCATTGCTGAAGGTGTGGAGAGTGAAGAGCAAGCCAAGATGCTTGCTTCCATGGGCTGCGACGGTGTGCAGGGGTATTTCTACAGCCAACCGTTGGAAGTCAGGGAGTATGAGCAGTTGCTGGGCGACGACACCCCGCGCTGCTTCCTCTAGAAGACGAAGATAAAGAGAATACCTTGGAAGAACAGATGCGTCAGGGCATGCGTGATCATGGCATACTGGATTCCCATTTTCAGATAGACCCACCCAAAGAGGTATCCCAATACCCCGTTGAGTACGAGGCTTCTGAGTACCAACATCCCACTCAAGGCCCCGAATGCTGCATGTGTTGCCGGTAGATGCCCAAGCGCAAACAGTATTGCAGCTATCAGATTTGCAACATGATAGTAGGCTTTTGGAATCTCCAGTCCTTGTCTCGTTCTTCCAAACAACAGATCGAGTATGAAGACCAGGAGTGAGAGGAAGAACAAGCGAAGCATGATCTCTTCCAGGACTCCACCATAAAGCATGGAAAAGAGGAGCGTAACCAAGCTGAAGGATGCAGGGGAGTATGAGGCTTGGACTTGGGGAATGTGTGGAGCAAACACAAAGTAATCACTGAGCATGACCAGTGCAGAGAGGAGTGCAAGGAGGACCGCCTTCCCTCCAAGTGTTTTCTCGAAGGAGAAGGGGCGAAGCAAGCCGACCTTCCGGGCAAGTTGGTGTCCCAGGTAGGCTAAAAGAAGTGTATATACCAGGGCAACTTGGATAAAGGTGGCCAGTAGAAGGAGGGGTAATGAGACTTCCACACCAAGGTTTGCAGCTACAGTGCTGTTCGTATATGCCAGATACCAGGCACAGAGAAGTCCTATAGGGAAAAACAGCAGGGCAAAATGTAAGGCTTTCTTGTCAATTTTCATGCAAAACTCCTGCACGTACTGTATCCCAGCGTGCAGGAGTTGACAAGAAGTGTATGGTACATCTGTTCTACCTGAGAGGAATATGCAGCCCCCATGGATCGCCAAAGGAATTGGAAGTAACGCCATGTTTGGTGAGTGGTTGCAGGACAGGGAAGTACAAGTACCAAGCCCCCGAGATTTCTGTGATTCCAATCTGAGCATAATCCTGGATCTGCCTACTTAGAAAAGGCTTTCCCTGTGAAAGTTGCACACATCCTGCTTGCCATACAGCAGTGTTTGTTCCAAACTGCTGGAGAGGAGTCAGACCATGGAACTAATACATAATCATGACAAGCGTACTTCACGGCTTATCGAGTACTTCCAGATTCTTTATGAGGGAACTACAGACAAGGAAACCTACGAATCCTATCGTGATGTATTGGAAACAGCCACCGCATATGAGACGAATGCGGCATTGGAGGCACTTCTCAGCAAGGCAGGGGATATTGAGTCCTATACCATTGCAGTAGCGAGATTCATCAGGTCAGTGGGAAAGGGTTTGGAGAGTGCAACGCTTCCAGATTACCAAGACAATGCACTGCTTGCATCCTTGGTCGAGGAGAATGCCGAAATTGCGAAGGTATCCTCTTCATTGCAGCAAATCAGTATCCAACTGAAGAGAGAGGGAAGAGGTGATGTTTCAGGCATACAGGAAGTTCTCTCCTCGTTTGACCTGCTGCAAAAGCACTATGAGCGGTTGCAGAATGAGCTATTCCCCCTTTTCGAGCAAACCAGCAATGAACATAGCTGCGTGAAGCTGATGTGGGCGATCCAGAATACAGCCCTTGACCTGAAGAAGCAGACGCAAGCCTATGAAGGCAGTGATATGGCATCATTCTGGAAATTGTTCAGCAACTTCTATTTCAACATGGAAACATTACGGTATCGGGAGACATATATTCTCTATCCGGTTGCATATCGTTCACTAGGCGAACATCGTGGGGAGCGCATGGACAGTGCTCTTGCTGATGCACTCTTCTCCTGTAAGACCGGTGCGCTTACCTTTGAACAGTTGGACTTGATCTTCCGCCTCCTCCCACTCGATGTTGCTTTCATAGGGGCCGATGACCGGGTCAAGTTCTACTCTGACCCACCACATCGTATCTTTCCCCGTAGTCCGCAGGTGATTGGAAGGTTGGTGCAGAACTGCCATCCTCCCAAGAGTGTGTCCACCGTCGAGGAGATCCTCAGTTCCTTCAAAGAAGGAAGGGAGGATTCTGCAGAGTTCTATCTGGTTGTAAGGGGAGCGTTTGTCCACATCCAGTACTACGCAGTGCGTAGCATGGATGGCAAGTATCTTGGGACCTTGGAAGTGGTCCAAGACGCAACACACCTCAGGTCCCTCAGCGGGGAGAAGCGGTTGCTTTAGATTCGAGATATCCCTTGATCAGGGTGGCGTTGAAGTTCTCTTCAGCTTGCAGTATGCCCATCTCTCGTTGGGCATTCTCCGGTGAGTCAGATGCGTGTGCAGCATTGACGCGGATATTGGAGCCGAATTCTCTGCGGATGGTTCCTGCAAGTGCCTTGTTCGGGTCTGTGGCGCCAAGGATTGTTCTGATCTTACTCACAGCATCAACGCCTTCATAGATCAGGACCATGCATTTCACCAGTCCTGGCTTGTCCAGATCCTCAGCCTTGCATTCACTCGGTTTTATGCCGGCCATGAACTCTACAATACGTTCGAACTGTTCTTCACTGTACATATCGCCGAAGCTGTTGGTCAGGATTGTCTGGAGCTGGTCGCTCAGCAGTACATTGAATTCACTTTCCAGTAGTTCCCTCGCTTGCATGCCGTAGATGGGAGCAAGTTTGGCTTTCAGGCCTTCCTTGGTAGGGCCGTAGAACTGCAGGGCCTGGGCAACGGACATCTTCAGCACCTTGATGCCTACGATGCGCAGTCCACTACGACTGAACATGTCTATGATCATGCCGGGGCGGCTGGAAGCATACTTCCAGTTGTCTGGCTTGATGATGACCAGTGTGCGTTGGGCCTTCTCATAATATTCATCTGGCCTGTTCTTGACGATGTTGTTCTTTCCCGGCAACCAAGAGCCAAAGAGGGCAAGCGTTTGGTCAGCTTCATTCTGACTTTGTGCAGTGATGACTGCAGGCTCAAAATAGAGAACCTCGCTCTCTTTTTCATCGGTGTAGATAAGATCAGCATAGGTGTCACGGATTGACATACCGGTAACGTTTTCCACCAATCGGGCTTCTTTCTGGAAGGATCCCACCACTTTGGTAAGTTCCTCACAGGGATGTTCCCCTTTGAATAGAAGCAACAAGGATCGGTGTTTGACTCCACCGGTGGGCCCTAGGTTCTGTTCTATGTAGGAGGAAAGAAGGTTTGAGGTGTTTGCTCCCTCATCCTTTTCCCGGGTCTTGATGATCGATGCATATTCCTCGGTAATGGTTTGATCCATTGCAATCATCTGGGCTCCTACAAGCTCGAGGGATATGCGGGAGAGAAGTCTGGATAGCACCCCGCCGGTGCGACTTTTTGCTACGGTATATGGGGTAACCAGAACATACGATAAGGACTGTTCCATGAGCAGCCTCCTTAGTAAGGTGTCTGTACACCGTATCCTACAAGCCCGGATGTTCTTTGTCTACGACCTGTTCAAGAAAAAATCTCGATTTGGCACGATTGCATTGTCTTAATTGCTGCTTCATGGTTGCTGGGGGTTGTTCCTGCGCAACAACTTGCATCAACTAGGACAGGTATCTCTGGTCTCATTGCCTTGATCAAGAGGGCATTGGAGACCACGCAGATGTCAGTGCATACCCCTACCAACTCCACTTCTGTGATTGTTTGGTCCTCTGCTATGTATGTTGCGAGTTCAATCGATCCGAAAGTGGGCTTTTCAAAGACCATTGCATCTTTCAGCGGCTCCTTGAGCTGGTCTACCAATTGATGCCCTTCTTCCCCCTTGATGCAGTGAGGAACAGGAAGGTGTTTCCCTTCACTGGTTTCCAGGTAGTCCTTTTCATGGGTGTCCAAGGTGTAGGCAAGCAATCCCTTGTGACCAGCCACTTTTGCGACCACTTTTCCAACCACTGCCTGTGCTTCAGCAGTGCCGAGGCTTCCGGAGACGAAATCTTTTTGCATGTCGATCACGACAAGCAACTTCCTAGAATGAGACTTTGAATAATCCTTCTTTGTTGCAGTAGGCATATACATCTCCATGTTCAGTATCGGTGAATACTGCAGAGGCAGGAGTCCCCTTGCGTATATCATGGCGCCGAGTCTGGTTTTTGGTCACCAAGAATATGGTAGTTATCTGATGGTCATCACTCTGGGGATGGGGCTTACTGCCCACTTTTACGTAGAGAAGATCCCCTCGGTGCGTGAGTACTATTTCATGGTTTGCGTCATTCGCCTCCGCGATTTTGGGTTTCAGGAGCTGCATCTCTGTTTCACAGCAATGTAAGGAGTGCCCTTCATCATGTACCAAATCAACCATCGAATGGCAAATGGGGCAACGGTAGAAGTTGATCTTCTTTGCCATAATGCCTCCTTTCTTCTAAAGGTACCAAGGTTCGCTCAAAGAGGAAAGAGGAGGAGAGAAAAACATAACAGACTATTCATGGTCTTTAAACACTTTTCTCACATATTAGCTGTAGGGTGTGCCCAACAATGTTTCTAAAATATGGAGGAAACAATGAAAAAATTAAGTATTATCGTCCTGATGGTTATCACCCTGGCTTCACTCAGTGCAGCAGGAAAGAGTGAATCAGCGAATGTTGCAACAAACTCCTTCAGCTGGATTGAAGGACCTGGAGTTGGAGGCCTTCCTGGCGTAAACCCATTGAAGGTCAGCGGAAATATCATCACTGCTGGAAGCTCCACCGTCTACCCCCTTTCTGAGCGCATGGCTGAAAGGTTCAAGGAAGAAGGGTATAGTGGTGTTATCACCATTGACTCGATTGGAAGTGGCGCAGGTTTTGAACGCTTTACCGTATCCGGTGAGACTGACATCTCAAATGCAAGCCGCCGTATCAAGGAAAGCGAGATTGAGGATGCCAAGAAGATCGGCAGAAACCCCATCGAATTCAGGGTTGGAACCGACGCGCTTGCAGTGGTTGTTAGCAAGGAAAACACCTTCCTGAAGAATGCAACCATGGAAGAGCTGGGAAAAATTTTCAGCACCGCCACGTTGTGGTCTGACATCAATCCTGCCTATCCTGCCGAGCCAATCCAGCGTTTCATTCCTGGAACCGACAGTGGTACCTTCGACTACTTCGCTGAGGAGGTGTTCGACAAGAATTCTGAACCATTGCTCTCAGCAAATCACTTGCAGCTCAGTGAGGATGACAATATCCTGGTACAGGGTATCAAGGGCAGTCCCTATGCAATCGGGTTCTTTGGCTATGCATACTACAGTGAGAATGCCGACTCTCTCAACATTCTCAGTATCAACGGGATTGAAGCAAGCAAGGAGAATGTGGACAACAACTCCTATCCCCTGGCAAGGCCTCTCTTCCTCTACAGTGATGCCGAGATCATGAAGAGCAAACCACAGGTTGCAGCCTTCCTGGATTTCTACCTCAGCTATGTCAATGAAGAGGTTGTAGGTGTTGGTTACTTCCCTGCCAATGAGGATGAGCTGAACAAGGCTCGCCAGGCTTGGTTGGATGCTACCCGGGGTGCCTACTAACTCACCACGGTTCAAGGTTGGCCGCATCGATTGGTGCGGCCAATTCCCATGAAAACTAGGATATACAAGTATGACACAACGGCATATCACCCATCCTTTTGGAAAGAGACGTAGACTGCATGAGCGGATTATTGAAACCATCCTGTTCCTGTTTGCATTGTTCTCCGTCGTGATTACGGTTGGGATTGCGGTGATTCTCATTCGCGAATCCTTTCTCTTTTTCTCAGATCCTGAGGTCACCTTGGTTGAATTTTTCACCGGTAAGACATGGCAACCCATGATCGGGTTGTTTGGTTTTCTCCCCTTGCTGAATGCAACCATCATGACGAGTGTTATAGCCATGTTGTTCGCTATACCCCTTGGGCTGTTTGTGGCAATCTATCTGGCAGAGTATGCTTCTGACAAGGTCAGGGGTAGACTCAAGCCGATTCTTGAGGTGTTGGCAGGGATCCCCACCATCGTATACGGCTATTTTGCCCTTACTTTCATGACCCCGTTGCTTCGTTCCATTTTCGGTCAGGAGACAGTGGAGATTTACAATACGGCAAGTGCAGGTTTGGTGATCGGGATACTCGTGCTCCCCATGATTGCCACCATGGCCGAGGATGCCATATCAGCCGTTCCCCAGGAGTTGCGCCTTGCAGGTCTTGCTCTTGGTGGTACCCCGTTAGAGACCACGTTCCGTGTTGTGCTTCCTGCGGCATTGAGCGGGCTCAGTGCAACATTCCTCCTCGCTCTCTCCAGGGCTATCGGAGAGACCATGATTGTTGCCTTGGCAGCAGGGGCAGGACCGAATATGACGTTCAACCCCTTCGAGGCTGCCGAAACCATTACAGGATACATCGTAAGGATCAGCGGTGGGGATGTCAGCTACAACTCGGTTGATTACAACAGTATTTTTGCACTTGGGTTGGTGTTGTTCATCATCACCTTCACACTGAATCTTATCTCAAGAAAAGTTTCAGATATTTTCTATCAGGAGTATGAATAATATGCAGACAGAATCGATGTTTGGCACCAGAGCAGAAAGCCTGCTCTTGATGCAAAAACGCGCTCGCTTATCGATATTCT
>JAIMZO010000090.1 GCA_020054965.1 Spirochaeta sp.
TCACTTAAGGAACTGGACGGACTGGATGTCTTGGTGAACACCAGCGGGGTGTTTTCTGTTTTCAACCCAACTGAGTTGTTGGAATCGGAGTGGAAGCGTATCTTTGACATCAATGTAACAGGTCTATTCAGGCTGACCCAGCAGTGTATCCCGTTACTCAGGGAACGAAAGGGAAGTATTGTCAATATTGCAAGTATCAATGCACTTCATCCTGGGTTTGGTGGTACGAGCCATTATGATGCATCAAAAGGGGCGGTAGTTGCGTACACGAAAAGTTTGGCAAAGGAACTGGGGCCTTCCATCCGTGTAAATGCGGTAGCTCCAGGGTTGTTGAAGGCCCCTTATCTTGATGATGCAAATCCATTGAAACAACACTATGAAGAGCGCTCCTTGCTCCACTCACTGGTAGATCCAGGAGAGGTGGCGAAGGTGGTGCAATTATTGTCTGACTGCAGTGCGATGACCGGTGAGCTGGTCGGCGTTGACTGCGGGTATCTCATGGGGTGAGTATGAAAATACTGTGTATTTCAGATGAGACAGACCCATTGGTATACTCCAAGAATATTTCCAGCCGATATGCAGATGTCGATATTGTGATCTCCTCAGGCGATCTCCCTCTCAAATATTATGAGTTCATCATCTCGAGCCTGAACAAGCCCCTTTTCTTTGTGTTTGGGAACCATAATCTGGAGTATCTGCATCAATTCGTTGAGCCATCTCCCCTTCTCTTCCCGTATAACTACAACAAGGATGGAAAGGTGCAAACCTTGCCTCCTTTTGGTGGTGGGGACTTTGCAGACGGTAAGGTGTTGTATGACAAGAAGCATAAACTGATCATTGCCGGTCTTGGTGGTTCCATGCGTTACAACAAGGGAGCACACCAATACTCTGAACGGGAGATGTTTTTCAGGATGCTGAGAATGGTACCGAAACTGTTGTTCAACCGCTTGTTCAGGGGAAGGTGGGTTGATATCCTGATCACCCATGCAGCTCCTCTCGGCCTTGGCGATGATACCGATCGTTGTCACCAGGGCTTTTCAACTTTCTTGACTTTCATGCAATGGTTCAAGCCCAGGTACTTGCTTCATGGCCACATTCATCTGCATGATATGAATGCCAACCGATATCATGTGTACAAACAGACCAAGGTCATCAATATTTTTCAGAACTACATACTGGATGACCCTTCACTAGGAAAGGGGAGAGAAGATGGTAAAAATGGGCGCTGATCTGAGTTCCCAGACAAATGAGGACTTTGAAAAAGCTCGTTCCAGGGGAAGGATGCAATCTTTGCTCAGCAGTCTGGCATGGAAAAATTCAGATCTCTTGAGTTTCTATGCTGTTACCGAGCTGTTGAAACCCAAGAATGAGACGTATCTGGGAATGAGAACCATTCCTGTGAACCAGATAATTGGCAGCGAAGGAAGGTACCAAGACTTTTCCATGGCTTTTTATCCGAAGAAGGAACTGCTCAGAGCCCGATGGAGAAGTATCGACCGGGCAACAAAGGAGTATGTAATCCTTCCTCCCATCTCTGTCTATAAACTTGGAAACTGGTACTTTGTACGGGATGGGAACCATCGTGTCTCGGTGGCAAAGACCCAAGGTGTTGAATTCATTGATGCAGAGGTTGTTGAATTGGACAGCCAGATTCCCTTGGAAGCTGGACTGACCATGAAGGGCTTGCGCAAACGGGTGGTTGATTATGAGAGAGAACGGTTTCTCTCCCAGTACAATACAACCTCTCTGCCGATGGATGAGATTCTCTTCACCTCCCCAGGCTCCTACCCGGAGATGGTTAATCATATCCTGGTTCATAAATACTATCTCAATGAAGGAAAGGAAGAGGAAATCAGCTTTGAAGAAGGAGCTAAATCCTGGTATGAGAATGTCTACCGTCCTATTGTCGAGGAAGTGCGACGAGCAAGATTGCTTGCATCATTTCCCGGGAATACTGAAGCTGACCTCTATATGTGGATTGTACGTCACTGGGATAATCTCAAACATATGAGTGGTAGCCAGGAGGTAAGCATAGAGAGTGCAACCCACGACTATAAGACCCGCTATGGACGGGGCTGGTTAGTACGTTGGGTTAATTGGGTTCGATACTTCTTTTCCAAGGACTAAAGAGGAGAGGGAAGCTGAAAAGCTTCCCTCCAATCAACTTTTCTTATTCTTGTATATAGGCGCTGAGTGTATCAGCGTACACTTCCATCTCCTTGCCAAGACGATCGCTTGGGCGGATGGCACCCTCTTTTCCTGCAAGGTGGACGATTCCAGAAACTGGCTGGTCACAGAAATCCAGTTCTTCATGCACCCCAAACGGGATATGGAGCATTCCCATTGACTGTGCCCAATAGATCATGGCTGTAAGGGTATGTGCACCTTCACAGGTTGAGTTTGAGCAACTGGTGAAGCAGGCAAAGAACTTTGTTTCCAGGCTCTTGTCCTTGCTTAGGGAGAGCGTAGTATCCAGGAAGGTCTTCATTTCTGCTGAAATGTTCCCAAATCTTGTAGGACTGCCCAGAATGATCATATCACTCTTGAGCAGTGTCGATGTGCTGACAATAGGAAGAGCGAGAATATCTTCGTAGTAGTCGTTGGTAGTCTCTTGTGTGTTCGCCCAGATGTGCAGATCAGGGTCATCAACCCGGTAGAGGCGTGCATCGACATTTCGTTCAGCCATGAGTTCCTTCAGATAGGACCCGATAATATAGCAATTGCCACTTACGCTATGGATAATGATGGAACAACGCTTCATGTGTAGACCTCACTTGTTTTGTTCTTACCCTAACTATACTACACAAAACCCTGATTGTGGGAAAAATGCTTCAACACCAGGCAGTGTAGAGGCCGTTGCGCTCATCAACAAAGACGTTTGCTCCATACACATCTGAGAGCAATTCCTCCTTCAGGATATCTTTCTTTTCTCCATCTGCAATAATTTTCCCATCCTTCATGACCACGATTCTTCTGATTGCAGGGATGATCTCGCTCAGCTCATGAGTTGCCAGGATAATGGTTTTACCTGCCTGATCGAGGGCTTCCAGGGTCTTCCTGTATTGATGACGGCTGGGAAAGTCCAGGTTTGAGACGGCCTCATCAAGTAGCATCACCTGGGGGTCGTGTACGCTTGCACGACAGAGGAGAATCCTTCTTGCCTCCCCGCTGGAGAGCCGATTCATCTGTTTGTCCTTCAGATGCCATACGCCATAGCGACGCATAACAGTTTCCACGACTTCAATCTGTTCTTGGGTAATCTGGTGGTGAAAATCAAGTCCGATGGAGCTGAAAAACCCCGATATGGCTATTTCCCAAGCCCGATACGTGGAGTTGCACAAATACTGGATTGTTTGGCTTACAATGCCCATATGCTGGCGTAGTTGCAGGACCTGCCATCGCTCTCTTCCAAAGAGGATTCGCCTTGTCTGTTCACTGTACAGCGGATGGATCTCTTCACTGATAACCTGGACCAAGGTGCTTTTCCCTGCACCGTTTGGTCCTATGATGGCCACATGTTCGTTATTGAAAACAGAGAATGAGACATCATCCAGAATTGCAGTGCCCTGCCGTCGTACCGTGGCATGTTCGAGGCGTATGATCTCTTCCATAAAAAATCCTCCACGGCGACTATAGCACAGTGGAGGTGTTTTGCCAAAGACGAGGATACCTATGCGTAGGATGCGATTGCATCTTCATCAGGATAGTGGTCCATGACCTTCTTCTCCAGGGTGGTCAGCGTTACCAGTACCAAAGCCACAGCCAGATCTGTCTGCCCATTCTGGAGAGCTTCACAAAGATATGTGTAATCCTTTGAGCGCTTTTCCATCTGTGAAGGGGTGAATTTGATCGAGGTCATGGCAGTGTCGAGCATGGGTGAGAGATTGCTGTAGATAGTGGAGAGAATCTGGTTCCCGTTTGCGTAGACAAGGGTACGATGAAACTCTGCTTCAGCACTGTTGTAGTTCTTTAACGCCTGTGCATCCTTGCGGAGTATCAAGGGAACTGCTGCTTCCATCTTGTGGCTTGCACTCCACAGCTGTGCCAAATACTCCTCCCTGTTTTCCAGACGTGTGAACTCTCTCGCTGCACTGGTGGCAACGGTAATCCTGACCTGCATCAGGTTGCGCATCAGCTTTGCATGACTGATCTTGCTGTTGACGATAGATGTGGATATTGACTCCACGTATTGGTTGAGACTGTTGCTTTTTACCTGGGCTCTCCGCCCCTGCATAATAACCACCAAGCCCTTTGCTTCAAGAAGTTTCAGAGCCTCCCTGATTGGTCGGCTTGAAGTGTTGAACTTCTGGGCAAGCATCTGTTGGGAAGGGAGGAACGAGCCACTTTTGATTCGTTTATCAAGAATCATCTCTTCCAAGGCGGCAGCAACTCTAGCTGTCTTTGTCTGGGCAATATACTCCATTTCAGCTTCCTTATCCATGTTGTAAGTATGAAAGATGTCATACGTACTAAGTTTTATCTTGAGTTTACTATATAGTAATTTGTAATTGTTTGCAATACCTATATATCAATTATTTAATAGATGACATTAGTTGTATTTATTTATTTTTATTTCCTGTTAGATTATAAACATAAGACATAAGATAGAAAAGGTTATTACGTACCTTTGACATACATATGCAAGAAGGTCCTCCCAAAGAAGGACCTTCTAAAAGAAGAAATTGCGTGAAATTACTCTTCGATCACCTTGAAATGGTACAACCCATCCAACACCCCTGCGGCCGAATTCTTTGTGGCAAAAAACACACGTTTTGATTTTCTGACAGTGTTCAATGATTCCTCGTGGTTTGCCACTATGATCGATCTGAGAGGATTGGAGAACATATCGCGATCATTCCCGGAGTCTCCGGCTGTAAGGACCCTGTTGGCTTCAATTCCCCACTTCCATGCCAGGTAGTGGATGGCATCCCCCTTGCTTGCTCGGTAGGGAAGGATATCTAGGTAGATATCATGACTGAGCACAAGGTGTTGCTTGCTCTTTGCCTCTGCAAGGGCCGTTCTGATTCGCTCCATCAAGCTGGGGATCTCACTTCCTTTCTTGATAGTGTAGCTGATCTTGTATCTTCTTTGCGTTCCCTCCTCTTCCTGGATCTCAAGTTCAGGGAATGTGGAGAGAACTTCCCTGATTACCTCAGGTTTCCATCTTCTGCGGATGTAGTGTGACCAACCTTTGTCCGGGATATCCTTCGAGCCGTAGTGGATCTCGCTGCCTACTGCGGTGATCAAGATATCCGGTGTAGGGAATGAGTAGCTCTTGAGGATCTCTTGTGCTGACTCGAAACTTCTCCCGGTGGCAATGGCAAATCCAATGCGGTCATGATGTGCATTGAGGACTTTTGCCAGTTCATCGGCTGCAGCTTTGTCTCCGGTCAGCGTATTGTCGATATCGCAGACCAGAAGGTGTTCAATCGATCCCATCCTGGTTGCAAGGGCGGGTTGTTTCTTCTTGTTCTCAAGAATTGACTTGAGGTGGCTGAGGTAGGTATCGGCATGTGCTTTCCAGTTGTATACCTGCCGGATGCGCTGTACGCCGTTCTCTGAGAGCTTCTGCCACTGCTCAGTGTCAGTTAGCAGGGTATAGAGAGTCTCCTCTATTGCCTTCCTGTTGGAGATGTCGACCAGGATACCGCTTTCGCAGTTCTCATAGATGTCTCTCACTCCACCCTTGTCTGTCCCGACATAGGGAAGTCCTACCGCCGAGGCTTCAATGAAGGTAAGTCCAAAATTCTCAAGAGCGGCGGTGCTTACAAAAATTCCCCGTTTCATGGCAGCCAGCCGATAGAGTTCCGGTACATCCCGCTGTGGATTATGGTGTTTGGGAATCGCCATCTTTCCATAGAGGTCATAACGGTCCATGAGCAACAACATATCTGTGAGGACCTGTTTCTCTCCTTCCTCCATCTTGGTGATGTCATCTCTGATGCCGGCAACAATGACCAGGTTTGCAATCGCCTGCAGCTCTTTGCTCTTGCCGTAGACTTCAATCAACAGGTCAATGTTCTTTCGTGCCTCAGGCCTGCAAAGAGCAAGGATGAAGGGTTTGTCCATATTGGTGAGGAAGCGTTGTAGTTCCTTTACCATCGAGTATTGGGCAAGCTTCATCTCCTCAGTGATGGATGGGTCCTGGATCTCATAATGGTAATATGGGAAGAATGTATCCAGATCGAGACCTGGGGGGATGACCTCCATCTTGGAGAGATCTTGTGATTCATAGGGCTTATAGAGCACATTCTTCTCATAATTGGTGCTCGTGATGACCAGGGAGGCGTGTCGTATTGTCCGCTCTTCCTGCTCAATCCGGGTGTGGATGTGGTAGTACTGGTTGAGCTTTTCCTCACTCACTCCTTGGCTTTTGAGATACTCAAGTTTATTGCGTCCCATTGAGTGCCCGGTAAAGACCAGCGGTATCTGGAAGTAGGCAGCCAATTCCGTTGCTACATAGCCGGCATCGGCATAGTGGGCGTGGATGATGTCCGGGGTTCTCTTTTGTGTACGGAAAAAGGAGATCAGGTTGTCTACATACTCATCCAGATATGGCCATAGAAGTTCTTTTCGAAGGTATTTTGTCCCTCCGCATGTCAGCCGGACAATACGCGCATGTTCACCTATCTGCTCAATGCTCTTGCGGTAATCCTCATCGGTTCTGGAGTCCTTGATCAGAC